>JBBSPC010000175.1:0-9031 GCA_038259125.1 Chroococcales cyanobacterium
GAGACCCCGCGTCGTCCGAAGGCGCAAACGCCAGTTCCTTCAACGGGTCACAGACCCGCAACGGACTGGCTTGGGAATGCTCGACTTGCGGTTTCACCGACTTGAAGCAAGTGTCGAGGGTGCTTTCCATTGTCAATCTTGCCATTCTTGACAATTTGTTTGGAGTTACATGATGGGCAAAGCGGTAAATCTGCTGGCATAGAACTCAAATGACATACATTTCTTAATTCTATATTCTTACCTATTTAGGACTACCCCGCCGTTTAAGTGAGCTTTGGGTTTATGGTTCAAGCTTTGGTTGTTCAGGCAAGGGGGTGTCTTTCAAATCTGAAGGTTTGCGACTAGGAAGTTTTGTGTTCCTTAAGCGATCTCGTAATGATGGCAGTGATTATGGCTCTGGCGTTGGTGCAGGTACAGGCTTAGGCGCTGGCTTCGGTTTGGGTTTAGGCTTTGGTGCAGGTGCGGCTTTTTGTTTCTCTTCTGTTCTAATAGATGGCAATGTCAAAGAAGGACAAATTTCGGGGTCATATTCATAGTTAACCGTCACCTGATAGGGTTTTGGTTTTTCTGTTTTGTTGTCCAAAACAAGCTGGCTAAGATCTTCGCCCCCCTGTTTATTGAAAATAGGATATTTTGCACCCTTAATTAAATCAAGGGCAACAACTTTACCTTTAGCATTAACGACAACTCCAAATACACTAGTCCCTTTGAGTCTTCTAATGCAGGCATCTCGTGGATAAGTCCCTGTTACTTCAATCTCGTCAGGCTTTACCTCTTTTACCTTAGCTAGCCAAGCGATATAGTTTTTTCTGGCATCTTCATCGCTCGTACCTTCCTCATTTTTAGTCAAGCTTTGAGTCAAATTGGTAATGCGTTTTTGAGAATCATCAACTTTTTTGGCTGCAACTTTTTCAGGTGTGGGTTTTGGCTCTACTTGAGGTTTTGGCTCTGGTTTTTCTTGAGGTTTTGGCTCTGGTTTAGAGACTGTTTGGGGGGATTTTTGAGCTTGCTGTTGTACGTTTTCTGGCTTAGAAGGTTGCCCAGGTTTTTTGGTCGGGTTCGCAGACGGAACTTTCGATGGATTCACTTTTTCACCAGGATCGATCTCTGGTGGTAGGGGAAGATTTGATAAATCGCCAACAGGAGGCAAAGTAATATCGGTTATGGGAGGCAGAGGAGGAAGATTATCAAAATTAGGAGGAGGGGGAATAGCAACAGGAGGTAAATTAGAAGGATCTCCTAACCCAGGAAATAAAGAACGAGGTATGGCAAAAGGCGCAGCAGCTTCGCTATCGTCAATTGGTGGCAGGTTATTAATATTTGCAGTATTGGGAGTATTTAACTGAGGAGATAAATTGGGTAAACGAGCTTGTTGTTCTGGGCTAAGTTCAATCACAGAAACTTTTCTCTTCCCAGGATCATTGTTAAATTTTAGGCTAGGTAAGCCGAACTTGAGAACTAACAGGTGCAGAGCAAGGGATATTAGTAAACATAGCTGTGCTGGATTAATCAGCTTACTAGATTGATTATCTAATTTCGATTCGTAGGTCATAACCAGCAGCGATAAAAATAAAAATATATCTAGTTGTCTAGTTTACTGAATAATTTTAAAAAATAAGATAGTTACAGATTAGGTTATGCGTAATTCACCCAGTTGGCAATAGATAGTTTTGATTGTTTGCTTTGAGGCAGAAGTCAAGAGCTTTTTCCACGGAATGATATTCAGAAAAAGTCGGGATATTAACATCGAATACACCGAAAGTTTTCGTTGTTGGGATGAGTTTTACTGCTTTTGTGCCTAGAGTAAAAGAGAGGTAATCGCGATCACGTTATATAGGTCGCATCATAATCGTTGGACAAAATTGTCTGACTTTTTTACATAGAGTGGAAGTGTTTTTTCCAGGTAGTGCATTTATGATGGACGAACTTTGTAATTTTATAAACTATTTGTGTCTCGTCATCTAGAAAGATTATTAAAAATTGATTCTCTATTACGCTCTGGAATTAGGCAAACTCAGAAGAGTTTGTCTGAAGCCACAGAAGTCAGCGATCGCACTATTAGGAGTGACTTAGATTTTCTACGCGATCGCTTCTTAGCTCCTCTTGAATATCAGAAAGATAAAGGTTGGCATTATACCGATCCAGATTGGCGACTGCCCAGCATTTCTCTATCTCAAGGAGAATTATTTGCTCTGACTTTGGGAGCGAGAATGCTCTCTAATTACGCTGGTAGTGCTTATGTCAATGAATTAAGAACTGCGATCGCTCGTCTTAGTGAGAGATTGCCCGAAGCTAGTTGGGTAGATTTACAAAAAATAGCTGATGAAAGAATTTCGTTTAGTTCTGGAGCGTCGATTAACCTTGATCCTGAAATCTGGCATAAGTTAGAACTGGCTTGCAAAGAATCAAAATCAATCTGGATGGAATATTTTACTGCCAGTCGTAATGCGTCGAGCGATCGCCAACTTGACCCCTATCTATTGCATATCTATCGAGGGACAAATCCTTATGTAATTGGTTTTTGTCATAAACGTCAGGAGGTGCGCTGGTTTCGGATTGACCGTATTCGGAGTTTGAAAGTATTAGATGAAAAATTTACAGTCGAACCTAATTTTGACGGCAAGGGTCATCCTTTTAACGGTGAAGTTTGTCCAAAAGATTTAGCACAATGGCTAGAGGATTCAGAAGAACAAGGTCAACCCGATACCAAATCGGTGTTATTAGATGGTAGTTGGCGAACTTATCCAACATCTTTAAGAAAAGAAGGTTTTAACATCACTGTATTACTAGAACAAGATTTGAAGACTATTAAATCATTTAAAGAAATTCCTGGTTACACTGTGCCAATTTCTGCAAAAAATTACCAAAAATGGGACAAATATTAAGTTTTATCCCATCGCACCTACAGAGATTTGGAGTTATTCACCAGAATTAGGTGCTAAGGAGATTAAAAACTAAACAAATGACAGAACTTAACCTATCAATTTTCGACCCTAATACTCTGGATCTCTGCTGGTGTGACTCAATAAGCTGTTCAAATCGTCTAGAAGCTTTAATTTGTCTACTGCTTCGTGTTTTTTTGTGCTTGGGAAGTGCATATATTTTGCTAAATCGCTTACCTAACAAGAGTTTTAAAGATCTGTTTTTACGGATGTTTTTCAGTTTTACGCTCAATCTTGGCATTGTTCTACCTCTGATAACCGTAAGAAGGCGTTGATCACACGATTGTAGAATTGATTGCCAAAATTCAGAATTCTGTGTTCAACCTTTGATAGCCGTAAGGAGTTGATTACCTTAATAGCAATGATGTAACCGATTCTATTACCTTTGATATTGTGAAGATTATCTCTGTCGTTTAATTGCCTATATTTGATTATTTATCTATAGTAGCGATCGCCGTATTAATTTCGCGAGTAATTTGATTGATATCATTCCTAATATAGATGCGGGGGTTACAAATTTTTTCGATAATTGAGAGATAACAGATTAAATATCAAAACACTATGTTGACTACTGCCAAATCTGCAATACACTTAAGTGCAATTGCTCTAGGAATCATAGTTGTCAATTTTTCTACACCACCCAGCAACGCTCAAAGTACTACTGCCGATAGCTTTAATTTTGAACAGATTACTGCCGGGAATAAGGACAATTGGAATTTTTCTAGCGAGGATGAAACAGTTTCAATTCGCAATAATCTCAAAAAACTCAGAGAATACGACATCTCAGGAGTAGAAAATTTCGACGTAAGGTCAATTCAAAGAAGAAACTGGAGAAATCGACGTGGGGGAAACAGAGGCGATCGACCATACTATTCTATAGAAGACAGAATTTTTCCATATTATCCTCTAGAAACTAGAATTTATAATTATTATTGATTGATTCCAAGAAATGGGCGTGGGTTATCGCTTAAAGCATTCTGCGCCTGGGGCAATCACGGAACATGGCAAAAGCAAGATTTATATACTCTTGGGTTGCTAAAAAATCACAATCATCTTTACTCTTTAGGTATTAGCAAAAGAGGTTGTCCCCATGACAAAAGAGGGATAATTGATTAATTTTTATATTGAGGAAGAGTGACGGTAAAAGTTGTTCCCTGTTCTAAGACACTTTTTACCGTAATTTGCCCCTGATGATTTTCGACAATGGCTTTAGCGATCGCCAGTCCCAAACCTGCACCTGTAGGTGTGTTAACGTGGCGTTGAAAAGAGCGAGCAGGATCGCCACGATAAAAGCGATCGAAAATATGGGGAAGAGAAGATTCGGAAATGCCTTTACCACTGTCTGTAACTTTTACCTGTAGCTCGTACTGACGATGAGATTCTCTAACTCTGATAGTTTTGGGGATAGGTTTAATTAACGCTAACTCTACTTCAACCGAAGTCTCGGCAGATTCTTCTAAAGGTTCTGTATGCTCGATCGCATTGGCAATCAAATTAGTAAAAAGGCGAGATAAATAGTCCCAGTCTCCCCTAACAGTAAAAACGTCTTCTTCATTAAATTCTGCTTCAATTTTAGGCTCAACTATACGTAAAGAAAGAAACAAGCCTTTTTGGGTAGCAGCAAGCCTTTGTTCCTCAATGACATCAATCAAAAGAGCATCTAAAGGTACTGTTTGCCAATCTAACTGTGCCATACCACTATCGGCGCGAGCTAAAAACAAGAGATCGTTAACCAAACGTCCTAGCTTTTGGGTTAGGCGTTCAATAATCTGCAACTGTCTTTGCTGTAGCTGTGGTTCAGCTTCAGGATATGCCAATGCCATCTGGACGT
The DNA here is from genome assembly GCA_038259125.1 of Chroococcales cyanobacterium. Taxonomy (GTDB): domain Bacteria; phylum Cyanobacteriota; class Cyanobacteriia; order Cyanobacteriales; family Xenococcaceae; genus Waterburya. The sequence goes on from JBBSPC010000175.1 coordinate 4,774, forward strand.
TGGTTTGAATAGTAGCAATCGGATTACGTAACTCATGGGAAGCATCAGCAGTAAACTGTTTCAAGCTAGAATAAGAAACTTGAACAGGCTTGATTGCGATTCCTGACAAAAACCAGCCGATGCCCCCAACAGAAAGTATCATTAAGCTGATACCAATAATCAGATCCCTAGTTAGCTGGTTAATTGGTTTTGTCACCTCGAACCAAGGATGGCTCACCCGTAGATAGCCTAAGACACGATGTTCTAACTCCACTTTTTGAACAATTTGGCGCAAAACGCGATCGCCACTCAAATAAACAGTTTCACCACTGCGATTAGGATGTAGAGGATAATCTATTGGTTGCTCAAAAGTAGACCAAAGCAAATCTTGTTGGGGGTTAAACCATTCTAAATCAATATGATCGTCTTCTAGGCTACCTACATTCTGATTAAAGCTAGCATCAACATTCACTCCGTATCTACCTGTAGTTTCTGCTAATGGCTGAATAACTAAAGAACGATCTACTACCTCAACAACGTGTTTGAGAGTGTCGTCTATGCGATCTACTAAGGTATTGCGGACATAAAAATATACTCCAGTGGCAAAAATTAGCAGCAAGACAGCCGTGACAGCCGTATACCAGAGGGCAAGACGACGACGAGTTGATTGAAATAGTAAGTTCATCTACACATCGTAGCTATTAGCTTTTAAAAAAATATACAATATTGAAAATATTACATTTCATACCCAGATTCAGCAACACCAACCGTTTTCATAAGCGATCGCCCTAGCTAGGTCTATCTCTTTTTTGTCACTTTCTAAAAATTAAATTAAGCTTAGTGCGACTAATACCAGCATCTTCTTGATTATTTAAATTCTGAATGGCGATCGCCTTCAAACGAGGAAACAAGGATTGAATCGCCAGTTTGGTTACTTTATATAGTGGGACTTGTTCTTCTAACAGTGATGTTCTCTCCTGTAGATCTATATAGGCTAAGTTACGCCGATCAAAGGGAAGAGAAGCAAAAATCTTTTGTAATTCAGGGTTGTCTAAAAAAGTAGGGGCTGTCTGGGAATTTGTACCAATCAAGGCAGTTTCGGCTGCTAATCCAGATTGATTGATTGCTAAAGATACGCTTAATACTTGTTCGGGACTAGGCTTAGTTAATGCTGATGATTTATCTAGCCATGCTGATGTCCTCAAGATATTTAGATAGGCTACTCCTACATGGGGCTTTTTGACTTGACTTAAAGCCGTTTGATAATAATCTGTGTTTGCCAAATTTAAGCTAACTGCTTGAGCTTGATTGATAGCTTCTCTGAGGATTTGAGGCTGATTGGCAAACAAAACAAAATTACCCACTACCACACCTGCCCACGGAGTATTATTGGATTTAACCTTAGTAGATGACTGAAAAGAGATAATGTTTGCTCCTTTATACTGTTCGATGCTAACGTTACTTTTCTGGCTATAGAAGTTGCGTAAAGATTCTTGAGCTAGGTTAGTATTTCTGGTTGCTGCTGCTAAAAGATATCCAGGTTGTGTGCCGTTACTAGAATTACGGTCATAATCTAAACTAGTAATCCCAAAAGTAATTTCATCTCCTAACCAAGGTTTGAAATCTTGCTGATAATCAAAGCCGATTTTATTTAGCAGGCTTGTTTCCCATTCATGCCATTGATGGCGATCGCTACTACGGTTTTTTAAAGGTAAAGAAACTTCTCTCCAAGCATATAATTTTTCTGGATTGGTTAATAATGAAACCATTGCCGGAGCTTGTCTGGGCATAAACATTGCTGCCTGGGGAAAAGTATTGACTCCGCCTTTTACCAGATTGATTGAGCTTTGAGTGACAATCCAACCCAAACTACCTATAGCGATCGCAAATATGACCACTGCTCCTGTAATTAAAAGCCAAAAAAAAGAACGAAATTTCATTATCTAGAAGCTAATAAATAGCAATCATGACCGTGTTTAATATTATAGGTATTGTCGGTTGGTAAAAAAATTAACAATAAATTTCCTTAAACTTAAGGGAAAATCAAAATATAGTAAAATCTTTATTAGTAAAAATGCACTATAATTTATCAATATCTGAAATCGATGTTCAGCAATTGGCTCTGCGTTTGGCACAAGCCAACCAACCATTACAGTTAATTGATGTAAGAGAAAGGTCAGAGGCAGATTTGGCAAAGATTGAAGGATTTGATTTATATCCCTTAAGTGAATTTGAACAATGGTCAGAAGAAATGCTAACCAGCCTCCAGCCAGAAGCAGAAACTATAGTTCTGTGTCACCATGGAATGCGATCGGCTCAACTCTGTCAATGGCTAGCCATGAGAGGTTTTAGCAACATCTATAATGTAATGGGAGGTATAGATACGTATTCACTTCTTGTAGATTCGACTGTTTACCGCTACTGATCTTTTTAGCGCAGAATATAATCGGCACAGACTTTTTTATTTGAAGACGAAATAACCCTAAATGTGATTGGAAAAAGTATCTTAAAATTTAAAACTTATTAACACTTATCTACTACCCAAAAGTCAAATATCCTACTTGAATAGGATTTAGTATACCCTAACTTTTATTAGTCTGACTCACAGGCTATATTTTAGCGAAAATTATAGTTAACCCAATAATTAATTATCTTTAATGGCACATCAATCTAAACTGAGTGCAAGATATCAAAATATATTAAAAGCGACGATCAAACATTACATTGCCACAGCAGAGCCAGTAGCTTCCAAAACTTTGGCGCAAGAATATGACTTCAACGTCAGTTCGGCAACTATTCGTAATATTATGGGGCGTTTAGAGGAAGCAGGGCTACTTTACCAGCCTCATGTGTCTGCGGGGAGAGTTCCTTCTGATTCAGGTTATCGTACCTACGTCGATCATTTGCTCATTCCCGACGACAAAATTAATACAATGGTGCAGAAATTGCTTCAGCAAGAGTTGCAGTCAGTAAGAGCTAGTTTTGAGGCTTTATTGCAGCAATCAGCTAAAATTCTCGCTGCCTTAAGTGGCTATATTGCCCTAATTACCTTTCCTCAAAACCAAAATAGTACTTTGCGCCATTTACAGCTTGTACGGGTGGCTGACAATCAGGTTATGTTGATTGTGGTTACAGATTCTTATCAAACCCAATCAATCCTAATGGAATCTCCTGTAATAGATAAAGAAGCAGATGAGTCAATTATTGACCATGAACTGCAATTATTGTCTAACTTTCTTGACCATGAACTAAGGGGGCGTTCCTTAACAGAAATTGCTACTTTAGATTGGGCAGAAATAGACCGTGATTTTGCCCAGTATGCAGGTTTTTTAGCTATATTGCTCAAGCAGCTCAAGCTGGCTCTGCAAACTAGTTATTCAAGTCCAATATTCATTCATGGTGTAGCCGAATTTTTGCGTCAGCCAGAGTTTACTCAGCTTCAGCAGGTGCAAACTCTTTTATCTTTATTAGAAGAACAACAAGAGCAGCTTTTGCCAGCTATTTTCACTTTTCCCGCAATCGAGGATTCCCTCAAGCGGGTGAGTATTAAAATTGGCATGGAAAATCATTTAGAACCCATGCGTACCTGTACTTTAGTTTCGGCTAACTACTATCGAGATGATGTAGCAGTGGGAAGCGTAGGTATTCTTGGTCCTAAGAGAATGCTATACGAAAATGCGATCGCCCTGGTAGAAAATACCGCCGATTATCTTTCTAATCCTTTTCAGGTTTAGATTTATTTGCCAGTATCAACTTTGTCGATTACGTAGCAAATTATTAGCCAAACCCCCGCACTAATAAAAATAGTTAATAATATTTTTAAAACAAATAACCTAACGTCAGATATATCTAAACTAAATTTATACACAAAAGCTGCAACTATTGCTGCCGTAAAAAAGCCTATGGCTTGCTTCAAGCTTGTATTTGACATTCTATTCACAGAAAATATTCTCCTTAGTTTTTGGCTTATAAATCTTGATTTGATTGCTCTATAGATAGAGTTATCCTATTAAAGCCTCGATATCATCTGATTGTCGATAAACTTATCTCTCTTCTGTCAAAGTCGCTCAGGTAAAATAAGAAAAAAAGCTTGAAAGCAAGACCAAGATTATGGTTAAGCCTCGTTCACCTCGACCAACAGTTCAATGTGTAGACACTTACTGTGAACTCTATAGAACCCATTTGAGATCTTTTTATGGGACTGTTGCTATAGCCAATCTTTTAAGCATTAGCCGAATAAAACATAGCTTGAGCTTGGCATTGGAACGAACAAGTGTAC
>JBBSPC010000176.1:0-9021 GCA_038259125.1 Chroococcales cyanobacterium
TCTACACCAATCTAGTTGGAAATGCCATTTAGGTTATGGCAAAGCGGATAAGAATGAAGTAGCAGGGATGGTACAGGTATTATTCGACTTAAAAACACTGCCAATTGATGATAGCGTTGATGCTATTGGTATTGGTTATGCAGGGTTGTGTGGGTTGAGGAATAATATTAACTAAAGCACGTTTGGAGTTATGTCATGGAGATTACCGAAAATATAGTTTTAGTAACTGCTGTAGTTTGGGTTGTTTGGCAAGTGCTTTCCTTAAGAAATATGGCACTCAATGGCGGAGCTATTATTCCTCCTGCAATTACATCCCTAATAATATTTATTATTTTCCTGGCTTTAGTTGTCGCTTTTCAACTTTCTTCACTTCATTTAATCTGGCTTTTTCTCCTTAGTCTGGTGCTAGGATTCGTAGCAATTATTTTTCCAGTCGGACAGAAAATTGCTATGGGACTTTTAGCCATTCTTGCTATGACAGGAAAGAGTCAAGAAGAAACTGAAAATTAGGGGTTCGGTACGTATATGTTATGTTCGATTTCAAGGCCAACTCTATCAAAAAACCGATCTTAATCCTCTTAATCGTAGCAATATCATTGACTTTAATTATCGGTAAAAATCCATTGAAACAATGGCTTGCTTCCCCAGTACAAGCTGCCGATACCGAATCATTATCTTGTGTCAACGAGCGCAATTTGCCCTGGCTGCATACAGATGGAAGATGGGTTAAAGACGAAGCAGATAATTTAGTTACCTTAAGGGGAATAAGTTTTTGTGGTTTTAACAATGAATGGGGCGAAAAAAAATTACCTGATTTTCAGCACAAAATTACCAAGGTTACCAATGGAACGAATGGTTGGTATCCAAACATATTACGGTTACCGATTAAAAACTATCATCTGAATACCTTTAGTTTAGAAGAAGTTTATCAAGCTCTCAAAGCTGGAGTTGATGAATGTGTAAAACAAAAAGTTTACTGTATTGTTGATTGGCACGCCGTAGATGGTGAAAAAGATACCGATTGGCGAACTCCTCAAATGCAGCAACAAACAAAAGATTTTTGGCGTTACATGGCACCCCGCTTTAAAGATTATTCCAACGTCATTTTTGAGCTATACAATGAACCTGGTTATCCTAAACTAGTAACCGCAGAAAATTGGCGCAATTGGCGCGATATTGCTCAACAATGGGTAAATCTAATCCGAGAAGAAGCCCCTGAAAATATTATCCTGATTGGTTCTCCCTTATGGTCGCAAATTACCCAATTCGCGGCAGAATATCCCTTCGACGGTGAAAATTTGGCTTATGTCAATCATACCTACAAGGGGATGGAAGAAAGTTGGCCCAGAGAAATGGGTTTAGAATACGATTGGGAACAGATATTTGGCAAAGCAGCAGATCGAGTACCGATATTTGTGACAGAATTCGGTTGGCAAGCCGATTCTGAGTGGGAATTTGGCAAAGGAACGACAGAGAATTTTGGTCAACCTATAAAAGATTTTCTCAACCAACGTCCTAACATTAACTGGATAGTCTGGACATACGATCATTATTGTTCTCCTCGGCTAGCAGATGAACAAGATCGCGTGTTAGGAGGAAAAAAAATGGGTCATTTTGTACGAGATTGGCTCAAAGAAGAATGGTCAAAAAATACCAATCCCGTCAAGTCTACTTTAGATTGTATTGAATAACTCTATTAGCTGTAATGACTCAAAATGTGCGATTCGTTTCTTGTCTTCTTATAGCAACGGAGAAATTTTGGTCGCTAGTAAAATCAAAGCTATAAAACTCAAAGCGGATCGCCTAGAATATCGATGCGATCGCGCTTTCTCTTCAATCGCATTTTGCCAACGCTCAAGCTTGATTAATTACTTAAACATTTATCACCTTACCAGCGATCGCTCTTACTTCCATCTTTTTATAATTTCGCCAATTCAAAAATACGAAAAGCTGAAAATACACCAATCCGACAATACGGAAACCTAAAAACTTAACAATTTGCCAAGGTACATTGGCAGAAAGTGACTATACACTTAGATGTTTGCTATATGTTCGAGGTATGTAAATTGCTAATTACTGTTGCTGGATTCAAAGGGGGAATCGGCAAAACTACTACTGCCGTCCATCTTGCCTGTTATTTTTCTCAGTTAGGGCAGACTTTGTTAGTTGATGGCGACCCTAACCGCAGTGCTACGGGCTGGAGTAAACGGGGTGCTTTTCCTTTTAAAGTGGTGGACTTGATGCAAGCTGCTTTATATAGTCCCAAATACGAGCATATTGTCATCGATACTGCTGCCCGTCCTGATGAAAATGAACTACAGGCTTTAGCTGATGGTTGTAATTTGTTAGTCCTGCCTACTTCTCCCGATGCTTTGGCGGTCGATGCCCTGCTGCAAACGGTGGATTTACTCCAATCATTAGAAAGCGACAAATACCGAATTTTACTAACGATGGTTCATCCCAAGCCCGTCAAAATGGCTCAACAAGCTAGGGAAGCATTAGCAGAAGTACCGTTATTCAACACGGAGATTAGACGGCTGATTGCCTATGAAAAAGCTGCCCTGATGGGCGTACCCGTGTATGAAGTAAAAGACCGCATGGCAAAAATAGCTTGGAGTGACTACGAGCGAGTCGGCAAGGAGATAACCTCATGAGTGATTCCGCCAATATGTTTAAAAAGCTGGCGCAGAATCGTCATAAATCTACGCCAGCCAAAGTCGAAACTAAAACCGAGTCAGAAACTAAGTCTGTTCCCAAATCTGAACCGCCAAAGGAAACTAAAGCTAAAACATCAGCTAAAAAAACTACTCCTGAACCATTGCCAGAGAAGAAACCACCAGAAGAAGCGATCTCTCTATCTGAATCAACTAAAAAACGCGGTAGACCAGCTACGGGTAAACGCAGTGACCCTGACTGGATTGGCAGAACCTACTACATCCGCAAAGAAAATGACTTCGACGTTGAGGATGAACTAGTCAAACTCAAACGGGCAGGCATTAACCTAGATAAATCCGAATTGGTGGATTTTCTCCTGGCTGCCTGGGTAAAATGGCGAAATGGCGAAAATATAGATATTCAACTGTCCGAAATTTCACCAAGGCGAAAAGATGAATTGCCATAATTCTAGTTGATAACCCTCTAAAACTAAGAACAAAAAATGTAATACTATATGCTGTTTTTGTATTTATTGACTGTATTAACTCCCCAGCTTTAGATACTAATAACTCGATTTATTAAAGCGATCGCAATACTTTAGATTGCCAACAAAAAGATTGAAGCTAAAAATTTAAGCTGCCTTTTGAGCAAGTTCCAGCCCAATCCTGGAATTCCAGACTGATATCACAGAAAAATTTATTTGAGCGTTTCATAATATGTATACCGAATTAAAAAAAAATATTATGAGCGACCAGAATTCCAGCCTAGATAATATTGTCCGTCCAGATGACTTGATGGCTGAACTAGATCTAAAAAAGTCAACTTACTATGATGATTTAAACTATCTAAGTATCTCAGCTAACAAGGATGAAAACAAAAAAGCCTATCTAACAATTGAGCAAGCCAACCAAGTTAGGGCATTACGTTCTTATGTTCTTGAAAATGGTAAACGCGATGGTTTTGTCTATGGTGGTTTAACTGTTTCTAATAATAGTGAACTTGCGAACATATCCGATCCAAATAGTATTTATGTAGAAGCTGAAGAACCTACAGCACAATTTGATATTAATGGTTTGATGCGAGGTGCAGCACAGCTAAAAGCCCGTGAATTGGCAACACCTAACTTATTGATACGAGAATTAGCCAATCGTATGAGCGAAGATGATTTACCAGAAGACCTCAAAGAAAAAGTGGCGATCGCCCGTGAGGTGGCCAACCCAAAGTGGACACCAGCAGAGATCGCGACTCAACTACTAGCCCAACACCGCAGCCAAAAAGCACAGGCTCAAGGGTAGATTTTAAAGATAATGATTCTTTCAATCATGTAGTCAAAGCGATCGCTGCTGGAAATTCTGTAATAGTTCTGGGTGAAGCTGGTACGGGTAAAAATGATTTTGCCCTAGCTTTGCATGAGGAAATGACGGGAGAATTTAATAGTGCGATCGCAACTTACAAGGGGAGTATTAAAAAGTTTTTCGTGGCGATCGCCATGCAGTTAGATATCCCAACGACGGAAACCCAATATAACAAGAATGGCAATCCGACAGGGGAGAAGGATTTAACTGTTGATGCAATAAAACAAGAAATACTCGAAAACTCTGGAGAAGACACCTTACTTATATTTCCCGAAGCTAAAAGGTTAACTACTTCAATTCGCTATTGGATTGAGGACATGATTTCGGCTGGGGCTAAAGTCGTCTGTTTTGCTGTAGCCAATCCTGGGCGAGATATCTTCATCGATATGTTAGAGATTGAATTGGAATTACCGAGCGATCGCGCTATTCGAGAAGTAATGGAATCTGAGGCACAGAGACAGGGTTTAGAGACTGATAAATCACGTCTGGCTGAACTTCAACCATTAGCAGGACGTAACCCAATGTTAGCGAGGAAGATTATCAAACAAGAGAAACTGGGAATCAAGCAGGATAAACCAGAACATACGAACTATGTGGTCATCATGCCTATAATCATCGCTGCACTGATGGCTTTTGGTATTGTGCGCTTTATTGGTATGGGAACGGGGAATAAAGGATTGTATATAACTGGTGGTGTTTGTTTGGTGACAGGAATGGCGTTAAAACAACTCGGTTCGGTACGTGGAGCGAGGAAGAGGTTAGGGCAGTGATTAAAGGTATTTGGGCTTTTTCTATATAACTATTTATGACAGAAATGGTAGTTTGCCAACAATTCTTTTGTTTTTGATGCAAGATCGAAATAGAAGAATAAAAATCAAATGTCCTTAATCGATACAAGAAGGAGGATTGGAAAATGACTGAAAAAAATTACATTTTAATTTCAGCAACTGTTTTTGCTTTAGTTGCACTATTACATTTGGTCAGACTGTTTACTCACTGGTCATTTCAAATTGGTGCTATGACCGTTCCGCTCTGGGGGTCATGGTTAGGACTTTTAATTGGAGCTACATTGAGCATCTGGGCATTTCGTCTCTTGTCTGGGTGGAAGATTAGTCACCAATAATTAATTACAAGCGATCGCTTTACTCAAGAACATCTTTAATCCTGGGAACTGGTGACTTTAAAGTTATTACTTAGATGAATTTGGTGCAAACTGTGCGAATAACTCTGCTCCTGTCATGTTCTTGGTTTCATTGGCAAAAGAGTAATAGTCTGGTTTTTCGTCGATAAATACCTGATGCTCTAAAACAAGATCGGATTCATTATCAAAAATCCCTGCTGGTATGTAATATTGATTATTTTGTTTGAACCGATAAAATAGATGACTGCCACACTGTTTACAAAATCCACGTTCCGCCCATTCTGAAGACTGGTAAATCCCGATATTTTCTTCACCCTCAAAACTAATATCACTGCTACATTCAACTGCCATCAAAGCTCCTCCACCCCATTTACGACACATATTACAGTGACAAGCTGCAACATGAGGGTTCATGCTGGTGGTAGAAAGGCTTATCGTTCCACATAGACAGCTACCTTTGGCAACACTTAGTTCAGACATATTCTTCTCTCTTCCTCGCTTTGTGTTTGTTTTACTGCTGAGTTATTTATACCTCCAGTGAGCTAGATTACTGACAGTCGATAACAATGATTTAAGACTGGTAATCGACCACCAATATCAACTACCGCCGATGATGGCAATTACTCACGCAGCGATCGCCACTGCTGGAACATCCTTAATCCTTGGTACTGCCAACCCTCTAGCCTTGGGTTTAGCTATCCTTGGCTCTCAACTTCCTGACCTCGACACCACCACATCAACCATTGGTAAAATCTGTTTTCCAATTAGTAGTTGGATTGAAGACAGGTTTCCTCATCGAAGTGTTACTCATTGTCTACTAGCTACTACTGCGATCGCTGTTGTATCAATCAGCATCGGCTACTTTTCAGGAGATATCAAAGCTGCGATCGCACTTCCATTAGGTCATCTTCTCTCCTGTTTCTCCGATACATTTACCAAGCAAGGCGTACAATTGTTCTATCCTTATCCTGCTTGGGCAATTAGTGTTAGTAATCCAAGACGCAGATTAAAAACTGGTGGTGCTGGTGAATTATGGGTTTTAGGAGCAGCGATCGCTCTCCTAACATTAGGAATATATTTAGCTAATGGTGGGGGGATAACTCAGAAAGTCTCTCAGAATCTAGGCTTGAAGGATGGAGTAGTGCAACTATATAACCAAAATGCTAGTACTCATCAGGTATACGCGAACATCACAGGTTATTGGGCAAGCGATCGCACTAGTGCAGATGGGAAGTATCTAATCATCGCTAATGAAGGTAATGAATTTATTGTTTCCGACGATTCGGGAATTTATAAGACTGGCGAACAGATTATTACAAGCAAGGTAAGTACTGAAGTTGGCGTTGCTGCCAAGACTGAGATTAAGAATCTTAGTTTTGATGATGAAGAAGCGATCGCTAAACTTGAAGAATTACAACAGACTTATCCCAATGCAGACATATTTCTTAATGGAGAACTGACGATAGATTTTCCTGAAGATGTCAAGATTCCTGTTGAATCAAATCAAATGGTTACGGCTGAGTTGGTTGGGAGTAGTTTTAAGTTGAATTATTGTGGCTTGGAGAAGGCGATCGTGTTTTTGAGGGAGCAGTATGCAGTGGGGACAGTGGAAGTGAAGGTAGTTCAGTCTAGATCATAGAATGATACCCAAAAAATTTCTGGATATCATTACTAATCAATAGTTATTAGCGGTTGTTGGGTAAGAAGTAAAAGGCTTTTTCTTTGTGATTCAACAAATGATGTTGCTCTGGTAATTCTGGGTATCCTTGGATTTTGGCAAATGTGTTGTAGATAGGGGTTGCGACAGGTGCTATTTTGCCATAGGCATCTAAAATTGGTTCTCCATATTTTTTATAGTTTTTATACATTTGCCTTGAGGGTTCTGCTACAGGACATTTGGCATTCATCCCATTTTTTGCTTGATAGGGTTTAGCCAATTGTTCATTATGACGTTTTTGAATGAACTTATAGCCACCGTAAGCAGCCGTTCCTAAAGCAGTAGCAGTCCCTAGAGCTATTTGCTGACAATTTAATTTCATTTTGCAATCTCCAATTAATTGTTTTTTGTTACCTACCTCTACAGTAAAAAATTAATTAAATTTAGATACTCGCAACTGTGGGAAAAACCCCAAAAAAATTCTCTCGTTTGAGATAACCGCCCTAAACTAGCTCATTATAATCAGATCAAGAGACGAATACTCCTCTATAAATTGCAAGATCAAGCTCTCGTTATGGATAATCAAGATATTCTTAAAACGTATGATAAGCTCCCAAAACTACGTCGTCAGGTTTTGGATCGAATTTTGATCGGATACTCAACAAAAAAAATTGCTGAAGAGCTTTTTAATGGAGAATACAAAAAAATCAGAGAACATCGGAGAGAAATTTACAAAAGATTTGATTACTGTTTGCTAGATTTTGATACCAAATTAAAGCGTTGGGTAGATATTGACTTGCAATCGAAGCTTTATCGGCTAATTGTTGTATTTTATAACGAAGCACCCAATTTAATCTCTGAAATTAAGATTAAGCTTGGCTACCACATTCCCTCAATAGATCCGCCACCTCAATTTGGTGAGTTAACTAAAGAATTAATTAAACAAAAAAATAAATATAAATTTGAACTGCACAAGTTGCTTCAGAAAAATGAAATTCTTAAACTTCAAGATTTAGGACGTAAATACTTTAAAACACAAGATCATCTTCCTACCGATCTTTTAGAATCCTGGTACAAAAAAGATTCAAATTATTTTAGAAAAATAGTTGATAAAAATGGAGATATCGTAGGATTTTTTATTATTCTTTTTATTAAACCAAACCACCTTATAAATTTTGCTACAGGAAAACTAATTGAAAAAGAAATAGATGAGTCAAAAGTTTTTGCTGCAAATGAACTAAACGGCAAGCAAGAAAATCATCTTTACATTAGTGTTGTCGTTGGAGAAGGTGGACACATAGTTAAAAATACGTGTGTTTTATTGTGTCTTGCAAGATATCTGGATGAAATAAGAAAATATAGAAAAGTGACCAAGCTATACGCAACCGCAGCTACAGACGATGGAAAAAATTTAATGCAGGAGCATTTAGAATTTAATCTCTGCATAGGTGGAGATCAAAGGAAAGATAAAGAGGATTTTTTAGAATTAGATCTCAAAAATATTAGCAATGAAGAATCTTTGTTTGAACTACTTTTATCAAAATCTCCTGCATTTAAACGATATTTGCCAAATGTAGATTTTGGTAATGAAAGTGCTTGGATACCAAATTATCTATCCACGAGAAAATAATTTGTACGATCGCCCGTCCCCGAACTCAGATTACACCCAAAACCCACCCAATAGATTAAGACAGAAGCAGAAGACCAATCTTGGGAACTGTGATGAAAAGAACTTATAATCTATTGGGCTACCTCCTTTTAGGCATCGCTGCCTATGCCTTTGTCAATGCCAGCAATACTGACCTACAAGCCACTGCACCTGTTACCGAAGAACAAACTCAAGCAACTCCAAATCGACACACTATCACCCTAGTTCTAAGCCAACTATCGGACTTGAAAGTTGAAGAGGGACAGAGAATAAATGTCGGAGATATCATCAGCGATCGCACTTCTGAGAAAACCAAACTACAAGCCAAAAGACAGAGATTAAATGATTCTCTCGCCAAAGCCAGATTACCCCTCAACGCACTAAAACCAGTTCCATCACCCTCATTTCAAACCGAACTAGTCACCCTCAAACAGGCTCAGTTTAATCTTGAATCAATCGTCAGTCAGGTAAATAATTTTGATGAAAAATTCTACCACAAAGACCCTTGGCACGTTCAAGTATTTGAATCTGATAAGGTTCAACGATTGGCAGATTTGAAACGCCA
>JBBSPC010000177.1:0-9016 GCA_038259125.1 Chroococcales cyanobacterium
TTTGTTTTCTAACTCCAACTCCTTCAAGGTTTGATCTTCATCGAGAGTTAGCGTTATTTTTAAGACGGCACGGTACTGTTCAATTACCATCTCAAATTTATCAGATTCTATCTTACTTTTATTTAGGTGGAGCTACTTAAATTCAGATTATCGCCAAAGATGTGCTGGCAGTATTCTAAATTAAATTATTTTAAGTTAAGTTACTTAACTTATTTTAAAAATACTTTTTTTGCTACAATTATTTCCTCACTGTAGTACCTGATACCATTTATTACTGCAATATCTAAAAATATTAAGTATTTTCTAGAGTATATTAGATAAGAAAGAAACTATGAAAAATTCAAATATCTGGGCAAACTTGGTAGCCTTACCAGCATTAGCTATAGCAGCGGTAATTTCATTTGCGGGGCGAGGTGAAACAGCCAACACGTTAAAAGTAAGTTGCGATCGCCAAACTTCTATTCCTACGGTAGTTGCCACATTCTCCAACCAAGCCCGTTCTCAAGTTACACCTATATTATCTTTTTTACCACAATATTTTTCACCCCAAGAAGCTTCGCTAAATTGTAATAGTACTGCTCAAAAGCTAGATGCCATTTATAGTCAGAGTCAAATGAACTATTTAGCTAGCGATACTATCAATAAACAGCCAGTAGTATGTACAGTTTCTAGAAGGGGTTCAAGATGTGATAGCTACAACAGCCAAATTTTGTTTTCTCTGAAGCAGCCTGTCAGCCCTACAGATCTTTTGTACGATATGCTGGGAAAAGATTTTAAAGGTTCACAAGTCCCTTCTTCTCGAACAGTTAGCCGTATCTATACCGATTTAAAGCAGCCTTGGTGGCCTTTCCCTTTCTAATAAATATATGATTAATTACACTGCCGTTGAGCTATTTTGGCTGCCTCATAGCTAGGTTGGAGTTTTATAGCTTGGTCAAAAGCAGCAACTCCAGCAGGCTTTTGCTCAGAAGCGCACAAGCTTTTACCCAGATAAAACCAAGCTTGAGCTTTATTGCTATTTGCTAGTTGGCTATTATTCAAAATAGTTCTAAATTCATTTTGAGCTTGTTGAAATTGTTGTGCTTGAGTGAGGGAAATTCCCTTGCCTATACGAGCAGGAAAATAATCTGGGGAATATTGTAAAGCGCGATCGTAGCTCTCGAACGCTTTCTGGTACTGTTCTCTTTGCCGATAGCCATTACCCAAAAAAGTTAACGCTACAGCAAATTCGCTACTTATAGCTTCTTTACCTTCAACTGCTTCTTTTTGTTCTAAAACTTGAATTACTTCTTTGGTCACTGCCAGTGATTCTGCTTCTTTTCCCATAGCTTTGAGAGATTCACTTTTGTTGATTAACAAGATCGGTTCGCTAGGCGCTAAAGCGATCGCTTTATTAAAAGCTACTATTGCTTCTTGCGGTCTTTTCAGATTATGTAGTGCTTCTCCTAAGCAATTCCAAGCATATACAGCCGTCGGCTTGATTATAGTTGCAGTAGAACAAGATTTCTGCATTTCTTCGTATTGCTGCATCCCTGCCAAAGCATAACCTCGGTTAGTCCAAGCTTGAAAATAATTACTGTCAGTCTTTAGCAGTTCATTGTATTTTTCTAACGCTTTTTCAAAAGATTTTTGCTGTAGCAAAGCGTTGCCCCGATCAAACGCTGATTTAACCATTATACGCCTAAACATATTGTTTAAAAACACAGACAATAAAACAATAAAAGCTAATAAAAACAAAATATTTCTAATTTTGGCTAATCTACTTCGCTTTTGAGCAGGTTCAGGTGACGCCGTTGCTGGAACTTTAGGAACAATGGCAAGTGCAGATGTGTTTTGATTGTCTAAGTTGTCTAAGTTGTTTAAATTTTTTTCTATCCAAACCAGATTAAACAAAGATTGATAAATTGGGTTAGCCACAGCCAGTGTGTCTTGCTGCTTTACCACTAAACCAGTCCTTAATAGCTCTTGCTGTTCCTTACTTTCATCAGTAAATACTTTGTCTTCTAATACTTGTCGATAAAGTCGCAGCAAACTTTTTGGCTCACACTGTTGATTATATAGTAAGCGTTTTTTAATAGTTTTAAAATGATTAATGAGATTTTTATCTTGCAGATTATTTAATATTTTATTTTTGATCAAATAATCAATCTGTTCTTTTTCTCTGCCCTTAATAATATTTTCTTGAGATATAAATTCAAACAACTTTTGAGTTAGAGGAGACTGTCCTCCAGTCCATAAAAGTACTGTGTCTAAAGCTTTTTCTGAATAAATATCTTGATTCTCTAAATTGAGCAATCTTAACTTGATTTTAAGAAATTCTTGGTGAACTTTTTGAGAAGAATCTAAAGAGTTACTCAATACTGACTGCTTAACTTCTAAAGTAGACTTAGACTGAGGAGTAAGGTATTTTACAAAGAATCTGACTGTTGCTGGTTTTAGCCAGCCTTTGGCGATCGCCATTTCGCCAAACTTTAATTTGCTTTGCTGCTGTTCCTCTAAAATTTCCTGAATCTGCTGTTCGTTTAATAGCGCAGCTTGCTTTAAATATTGACCTATGGGCAGCTGTGCTTTTTCTTTAGTCACAGTAGACCAACGTTCTGCAAAAAAATCTGCCGTTTTCGGGTCAATACGTCCCTGAGAAGCCAAAATTTCGCCGATTCTTAAGTTATTGCCAGTTTGCTTTTGTTGAATAAGAGCTGTTTTAACTTGATCATTAGATACAAGACCAGCTTGCTGTAAAACTGTACCTAAGAGTATTTTATCTTTTGAGTGAGACACAATATTTCACATGAATATTAAAGATAATATTATATATATTTAAAGATTTTTAGATATTATCCGCTCAATCTTTTTTCTGGCAGCAAAATCATAATGTCAATAATTAATTAGATTTAATAGCAAGTTAACTATAAAAATTAAGTACTAACAGTTACTATTTCTCGCAAAATATATTTAAATTATTACTTTTTTTGCCGAAGGTTGACTTAAAGTTATATATCCGTAATTTTAAAGAAATATATAGTTAGCAACTAATGAATGACAGCTTCTTGTTGTACTACAAAATATTCTTTCTAGCAACTCAATGTAAAGCTATGTTACCAAGATGTTTTCAATATTAAAAATAAATTGCCGTAACTTTAGATATATCCTAGATTTTAATAACGATGAGCATCATAAAATGACAAGTTTTCTCTCCTAAACTCATTTTTTATGCTTGATATTCCTGTTTAATATGTTACTATGTATTTTGTGACAATTTAAAAAAGGCTCTTGTAAGTTTTCAAAACGTTTTGTGGGACTGTAGTTCAGCTGGTTAGAATGCCTGCCTGTCACGCAGGAGGTCGCGGGTTCGAGTCCCGTCAGTCCCGTATTATACAGAGTCTATGTTTGAGAGATTCCAAAATATTTAGCTTTACGCGGTATTTAGGATTATAAACCCAAAATAGACCCAATTTTTGAACTTCATCAATGTTTTGTTACAGATTATTTTTTGTACTGCATTGGTGTTCTTTTTATATAGCTTATTTTCTGTTCAGCACTCTACAAAATGAACTGAATCGACCACTCTGAACAAGCAAAAATCCAACAACCATAGGCATTACCAAGGCAACACTGACATTTTGGGGTTGGTACAGGTTACGTTTTTCACTCGTACCTAAACATGGTCTGATGCCGCACTTTGTGCGGCATCCTAGTAATTATTGCAACTGACAATTACTGCGTCGATTATTCCAAGAGCGCAATCAAATTAAATGCTTTAAACAGTCTGTTCGGTATTTACACCTGAATACCTGTAGTTTGCAAAGTTACGTTGTAGTAACGAGTATTACTTGAGATTCAGCGCGAGTATAGACAAGCGTTAAATTTCAGTACTTTCTCTAGCCTATCTCTACCAAAACAGTTTGACTCTCATGTCATTAATGAGGGCAGATTTTGCATCAAGAAATTAATAACTATACAAAAATAAAAGCAAAACAATAATGGTAGTAGCAGCGATTCAGGCTAATCAGATTAATGCAGAAGACTTCAAGACAGCTTTTGCAGCAGAGATTGGAGACGGGAAACGCCATACTATTGCAACTGATGCAGAATGGGACTCAAGCTTTAGACCGTCGTTGGTACTGGGCTATGCGCTGGTGGTTGATGCTAAGTACAAATTTGTTATCTTGAACGAAGCTATTAAAAACGATAGCTTTCAAAATAAAAAGGGCAAAAAGCTTAATGTACCCGCAGAAATTATCAAACGACTTGAGAAGCATTGCCAAACAAAAGGTTATATATTGCATTGGATGCCATTAAGTGATGATAGATACAGTTGACTCGTTACCATTAACCACGGGTTTTGTTGTTGCTAACACTTTAGAAAAACATTGCAGAAAAAAGTTAACCGAGCCGTTATCGGGAAACCAGATGATTCGCGTTGCAATGAAAGTGATTCTCATGTTCCGGGTATGTTTATTCTGGCAAGAAAAGAACTGAGAAACACTGTTATAACAGCCGACATTTGGGAAACCCTAAAACAAGTAGCCACATCAGAAGAATTGCAAGAATTAGGACGGTTAGAAATTCTTACTGGTGCCTATTACCGAGATGAAGATGAATGTGCTGATGTTGATGAATGGATAGATAAAGTTTTAGCCGATCATGGTGATTACGAAACTAATATTAACTGATTGCTCTAGCTCTCTTTCATTGACTGATAATTGATTTAATTGTTTATCGACATAATTTTTTACAAAGGTTGTGCTTCGCTTAGGATTTTTGATTTCATTAATCGTCTTTAGAGTTTTTATGCTTTGATTTTGCGCTTTGAGAGCCAAATTAAGTAATGATTTCGGCAGAGCGGGCATCTGGCTAATTGCTTTAGGTATTGCCAAGGCTTTTATTCCCTTTGTTGTTAGCTGAGTAAACAGACAATCTAATGTGTGAGCCTGAGCCAATAGCATTTCCTCAATATCTTCACAGTCTCCCGTTCTGAGCTTTTCTACTCTCATCTCAAGCTCAACATAAAGCTGCTGTAGTTGCTTGTCCTGTTTAAGATTAGATATCGAGCTAATAGCTCTTACACTATGCCTTATGGGGTCGGAAATCGAATTAGGTTTTCAGTTCGTTTGCTCAATTTATTACTCAAAAAACTTAGTTTTTAATACGATAAGAAAATTTAGTACATTTAAACTAGTTAGCAAGATGACTGTATTAGCTAACACATTCTTCAATTTGCTCGATGGCTAAATTTACATGCCTTGCTAACAACTGCTCAAACAAAGGATCTCCAAAATTCATCAACCGCAGCGAAGACTTTTCGTTGAAAATATCTGGATAAAAAGTCACAGGATAGGTTTTATCTTTATAGGTCAATTCCCAGATATGATCGCCTTGCGATTCAAAGAATACATTTTCAGCCCGTAATATATGAGAATCAGTAAATAGTAGTTCTATTTGTTCAAGGGCAATAGGACTAGAAGCAAGAGGTTTGCGGATTTCTATTAAGTCGGCTTGGACATCCATTGCGGTCATTTCTTCTAAGCTAGGGCGTAAAGTAGGAGTATCTAGCACTTGTTCAAATTCTGCCAGTAGTAGCCCTTCTTCTTCAGGATCGGCACTCATAACCGCTTGCTCGATAAAGGTAGGAACTTGAGCCAGTATCGGCTGTAAATTACCAACTACACTTTGAAAAGCATCAATGCGATCGCGTAATTTACGATAAACTTTGGCTTCTACTGTTCCGTCATAGTAAAAGTTGTGAATATTAACCGTTGAATAAGCTTGACCAATGCGATCTATTCTTCCAATACGTTGTTCTACTCTCATTGGATTCCAAGGGAGATCGTAATTAATCAGTACCCCGCAAGTCTGTAGGTTTAATCCTTCACTAGCAGATTCAGTACAGAGTAATATTTTGATACTTCCTTCTTTGAACTGTTTTTTTATCTCCTCTTTGGGTAATTTTTGCCATTCGCCATCTTGATACAATTCACCGCCCCTTCCTGAATAACAAGCTACTTGAGAACCAAATAGCTGTTGTAAGTTCTCTCGTAAATAATCCATCGTGTCAGTATACTGAGTGAAAACGATCACACTTTCTCTTTGGCTCAGTTCTTGACGTAAAATTGCCAGGAAATGAGACAGTTTACTATCTTCTCCTGTATTCTCAAACTGTCGTAGTAAGTCTTCTAGATACTCAATTTCTTTGGGGTCTACTGGCTCTGCTAAATAGGCTTCTAAACCTGTAATTACTGCATCATCAGCATCATCTAAATCGCTAAGATCGTCTATTGGTATTTCTTTAATACCTTCTAAGCGTCGTTAGAGGGATTCACGGATAGCATAGAAAGAACTGGTGAGACGTTTACGGTACAAAGTCATCAAGAAACCTAAAGCCTTACGATTTTCTTTCTGAGCTAGTCTGTAAAAATGACGAACGTAATTACTCACCGCCTGATAAAGAGGAACTTCTCGGTTAGGTTCAAGAGCGATCGCATTATCAATGACAATTCTTCTAGGAATATCTCGATCTAAAATACCTAATTTATAATATTGCCTCAAGGTATCGCGGGTATGGCGGAACATCAGATCTTTAAGCGGAGTATTAACCGTTAGATATTGACGGGAAAGATTGATAAACTCGGAATCTTGAGCTAATTTTTTACCATTGACAATATTTGTTCGTTTTTTCCAAGTATCACTTAGCTTGTAAGCCATCATTTGTTGATTGGTACTAAGCAAATTCTCCCTTAAGCGATCGCATTCTTGACCGCCACAACGAAAATAATCATTTGACATTGTTTGCCAAAAGTCCAAAGTATGACTATCTGGTTTATCTGACAGTGAAGAAAAGTAATTACAGAAATTCTCGTCATAACTCCAATGACCTTCTAATCCTAGTAAATTAAGTAGGTCAAATATTTCAATCGGGTCGATTTGCATCGGTGTAGCAGAAAGAAGTATCAGAGATTTAGTTCTATCTTTTAATCGCTGCATTAACTGAAGCAATTTATTTGGTGTATCTTTGCGCTGCTGTGGGCTTTTGCGTCTAGCGTGATGGGCTTCATCCAGAATAACTAGATCCCAAGGTTCGGCTGCTAGCAATTCTTCCATTCTTTCAGTGCGCCGAACTAGATGAGATGAGGCTAAAACTAAATCCTGAGTATTCCAGGGATTTAAAGCTGGCGAAGTAGTTCCTCCATAACAGTCTTTGAACTTGCCTTGACTATAACTCTGAAAATGTAGGTTGAATTTTCCCCTTAACTCCTCTTGCCATTGAGGTTGAACGCTAGCAGGCG
Source organism: Chroococcales cyanobacterium (assembly GCA_038259125.1). Taxonomy (GTDB): domain Bacteria; phylum Cyanobacteriota; class Cyanobacteriia; order Cyanobacteriales; family Xenococcaceae; genus Waterburya. The sequence continues at coordinate 7,284 of JBBSPC010000177.1, forward strand.
TAAGAATTAAAACTCGTTTAACCTTTTGACTTAAAATTAAATAACGTAGAATCAATCCCGTTTCAATGGTTTTACCCAAACCAACTTCGTCAGCAATTAAGAAGCTACAGGGGAAGTTAGCAGCAACCCGCCGTAATATCTTTAGCTGATGCGCCCAAAGCTCAAGAGGAATTGACTGGAGACAAAAATTCAAACAACCTGGATGTTCGTGAAGATTAGCTAGCAGTGCGAGCATCTTGCTTGCTTCTGCCATATTTATTTGACTCATTTCTGGATTGATTTGAGGTAAATCTCTGGCGGGCAAGATGCCCGCATTACTACTGTGTTCATTCTGGATTTCATCATCTTGCTTCCATTCAGGCTTACTATTGGGCGTATAATGCAAAAGTTTTTGCTTTACTGCTGCTGGTATCTCAAAGATTTTGACATTGGGCGATAAGTCATTCCATAGTTGCTCAAAGCGATATGCTTCTTCGTTGACTCTTTCTAAATCGCGATCGCCTTCCCAACCACAGTAAACATGGAATGATTCAACGTTACTTTCCCATCCTCCTAAAGACTCGTTGTTTGAACCACTAAAAGCAAGGCGATCGCCATTAGCATCAACAAAGATACCAACTTTTTCATGAAAGATATGCTGCGGATCTAATAAGCGATCGCTGTCTATGGGAATACCTTTATCCTTTGTAGGCACAGCAATTTTAATATCTAAATACTCATTGGCAATCAACCAGCTAAGTATCTCAAAGTGTTTTAACTGGACAAAGTTCTCTGGTGCTTGCAAGTCAGCTTCTAAACGAAAAGCTAAAGCATCCCTAAGTTCGTAACCCTTTTCAATTGCTGCTATATCCTGCGGACTAAACTGACAGCCCATGATCAGGCGTATTTTGCCGTGATTGTGCAGCATCGCTCCAATGCCCCTAGCTACTTTACTCAGAATGGCACTACCAAAGAATCCAGACTTGCGATCGTACTGTACGGCACATTCCAATGCAGGAATATAAAAATCTGCGATCGGGTTGTTTTCGTTGCTAGAGTAGCTAATGCGCCAGGAGCGATTTTGTAAGTGCATGAATTGAGAATGACTAAGGGCTATTTCTCAATTCAATGCTTTATCTCTGCTTCAGTCAGTGAGTTCGATCTCTTGTTTGGTGTGTTTGCTTAGAACAATAGATAAGTAGGATAATCGGTAGATTGTTGACGTTTAAAATATGCCAGAAATTTTTGTCTTTGGTGGATGCAACGGGAGTGGTAAAACCACCATAGCTACTAACTTGTTAAATTCGTCTAATATCGAATACATCAATGCAGATATTATCGCAATCCTTCTAATGTTGAGGCGGTAGCAATTCAAGCAAGTAGAATGATGTTAGAAAGACTCAATACTTTAGCAATATCTAAAATTGACTTTGCTTTTGAAACTACTTTAGCAGCACGTAGTTTCGCTAAATTTTAGAGGAAATGTAAGAATGAAGGATATCAGGTTAATTTGGTTTATGTTTGGTTGAGGAGTGCGGAATTAGCGATCAATCGGGTAGCAGCAAGAGTAGCATCTGGAGGTCATAATATTCCTGAAGCCACTATTCTTAGAACTATGCTTTACCCATAAGTCTACAAATCCTGATTGGGGGAGGAATGCAACAATTTCCAAGTAGAAGCAATATCATGTAATCTTTGTAATCCTCTCCAAAGAGTTTGGACTCCAGGAAAACCGTCACGTCGGCGAGCCAAAA
>JBBSPC010000178.1:0-9015 GCA_038259125.1 Chroococcales cyanobacterium
AACAAGCTACAATTACCCACTCACAATCACTTCAGCTATTAATTCTCATATCAACTTTTCTTGGTGCAAGATCTGAGTCTTACCGCCGACGCGGGGTCTTTCCTCAGTTTGCTTATGCCGACGGGGCTTATAAAGGGCAAGGAAGCGTGCTGAAATAAATTCAGCACGCTTCCTTGCCTGGGCGGAACCTGCGTCCGCCCACAGCCTCTTGAAAACCCTTTCAACACTTTGCTCAAGTCGGGGAACCCGCCCAACGCAACTGCTTCACCGCAACGCAAGTGTTTCACCACCGCAACTGTCTCACCGCGTCGCCGTCAGGCGCAAGACAAAGGCTTTAGCCACATATATGCTGACCAAGAGAAAAATGTTTATTCTCGTTTTTTAATGAAATTGGTCTGTAAAAACCGTGATTTTGTTCCTGGGGGAACTTTCCCCCAGACCCCTTTCGTAAACACTAACCTCGGTTTTTCCAATGATTGAATATACTCTAAATCCACATAATGCAGTTGGATCTGCCTAAATTAAATTTTCAAAAAAATCTCTTTATTTACTGAAATATATAGGTTCTTTCTAAAAATAGATAAAGAAAGTTAATTTACATCAGACGTATATCCCTCTTCTGTCAGTTTCCGAGAATTGAACTACAATAAAAAAAGTTTTCCGAAGCTGTGAGGTAAACAGGGAGATGGATGTAGAGTTGCAGATTCAGAAACACTTAAAGCGGTCGCCTACACCTACGGTTTCCATAATAGATCGTTATTGTGACTCTTATAATGACTTATTTTCTGATGTTAGAAATTATGAATGTTTCAAATATTTACGTGACTGGAATCATTTCACCAATAAGCGCGAAAATCATTATCACAAAGGCTTTAGCCGCATATAATTGCTAAAGTCGTAGGAATTTCATCACCTCAATCACTACACCACTTCATAGCCAATTCACCTTGGTCAGTAGAAGAAATAAAAGCTCGAAGATTAGACATTACACTCAAAGCCTTGAACCAGCAAAAAATCACAGTAGTTATTGATGAAACAGGGGACAGAAAAAAGCTGTGGGTCGCACCGCTTTTTCAGTATACGTCTCAATCCGTCGCTGCTTAGGTTTACAGCCCTTTCTTGTTTGAGTTTTCTCGCTAGTTGAACGCTGTTATAAGTTCGCCCTTCTTCTTTCAAACAAGCTTCTATATCCTCGGTTTTCCACTTGGGTTTTGCTTTTCTTCCTTTATCCGACCAAAGTCCTATCAATCCTCTATTTAACCAACGTTGAACGGTAGCAATTTCTCAACAATTTGCTGCGGTCGGTTTTAACAGAGTTACCTGGTATTATCCTCAAAGTGGCGATTTCAATCATGATTCAGATGATTTTAGCCATTGTTCACATTTTGAGTAGAAACTCTAGGTAAAGCAATAGTTTCGTTTCCTGGAGGTAAATCAGAACGAAGCCTAGTTGAGCTATTGCCTCCTAGCTGCTGCATTAAACTAGCCATCTCTAAAGCATTTAGGGCATAGTTCCAACCCAAATTACTTTTGATACCTGCACGCTCTAGGGCTTGTTGCATAGTATCAACAGTTAGCACCCCAAAAATAACGGGAATGCCTGTCTGAAAGCTTGCTGCTGCTACCCCTTTAGCAGCTTCAGACGACACATAGTCGAAGTGAGGAGTCTGTCCCCGAATTACTGCACCGAGGCAGATAATGGCATTATAACCGCCAGAAAGGGCTAACTGTCGAGCTACCATAGCAATTTCGTAGCTACCTGGAACCCATACATAGTCTACCTGACCATGATCGGGCTCAATGTTGATGCCATGACGTTTGAGACAATCTTGGCAGCCTGAAATAAGTTTTTCTGTAACCAGATCATTAAAACGACCAATGACGATCGCCATCCGCCAAGAAGATATATCCCCTGTAAAAGTTCCTTCAAAAACAGCCATAAGCTAATGTTTAACAATAAGTATAGTAATTTTGTATGTTTAATCTTAAATAAGGCGATCGCTTTTTTAGCAAAGCGATCGCCTTGATAAATTTATTCCTTAAATAACAAAAAAGTTTAAAACAGCAACTGCTACAACCAAAACAGTCCAAATTCCCGAACCAACGTAGATCAAAGATTTGGATTGTTCCCAGTTCTGGGGGGAAGCATAGGCAACTGGCACGCCAATTACCATGACAAATGAAAATAGAACTAAAACAGCTAATGCCAACTGAAATAAAATAGTCATTGTTTGATTCTCCTAAATGTAAGATAGCCAAGGTCAACTGGCAAATCTTTAAATAATGTTTTAATTTGGATTTTTTTCCTAATCTTATTACGCTACCAAAAATTGACTACATCTGAGAAGAGATCTTTGACACTATGCTAGATAACTTTACTCAAACCTTTGTAAACTTTGTAAAATATAATAATCTTGAATATCCCAGAAAATTTTAGTTTTCTGGGATATTTGGGTAAAAATTACTAAAATTTCCTGATCATAAATGTTAGATTTTCGAGCTAGCGGTGTTCTGCTTCATCCAACTTCTCTGCCTAGCCGTTTTGGCATCGGCGATTTAGGCGGGAACGCATATCAATTTATCGACTTTTTAGCCAACAGCGACCAACAAATATGGCAAATTTTGCCAATTGGACCCACTGGTTATGGAAACTCACCATATCTATCTTATTCTGCTTTGGCAGGAAATCCGCTATTAATCAGCCCTGAAATTTTACAAGGTCAAGGATTATTAACCACAGAAGAATTAGATAAACTACCTGACTTTCCTGTAGATCAGGTTGATTTTGGCTCAGTAATTGCTAATAAAATACCTTTGTTGCGTCTGGCAAGCGATCGCTTTAAAGAACAGCTTTCAGAAACAGATAAAGAAGAATTCCAACGTTTTTGCAACGGTCAAAATGACTGGTTGAGTGACTATGCTCTGTTTATGTCCCTCAAGAAAGTTCATAACGGTGCTAGTTGGAATCAATGGCCACAAGATATTGCCTATCGACAGCCTCAAGCCATGGTCAAGTGGGCAAATGAGTTAGCCGACGAGATATTCTTTCACAAATTTGTCCAGTATCAGTTTTTCTCTCAATGGAAAAACCTCAAGCACTATGCTAATCAAAAAGGAGTAAAAATCTTTGGCGATATTCCTATTTACGTGGCGCACGATAGCGTTGATGTTTGGGCGCACAACAAAATCTTTCGTTTAGATGAAAAAACAGGAGAAGCTAAGTTGATGGCGGGTGTTCCTCCAGATTACTTTAGTGCCACTGGTCAACTTTGGGGTAATCCTGTCTATAACTGGGAAGAACTAACCAAAACAGATTTTAAATGGTGGATTAGGAGAGTTGAAGGTATCCTCGAATATGTAGACATTATTCGTATTGACCATTTTCGAGGACTTCAAGCATATTGGGCAGTGCCTCAAGGATCGGATACGGCAATGGACGGTACATGGCTTGACGCTCCTGGAGACGAATTTTTCCAACAGTTGGAAAAACAACTGGGTAAACTACCAATTGTGGCGGAGGATTTGGGAGTAATTACGCCAGAGGTAGAAGCGTTGCGCGACAAATTTGGTTTTCCAGGTATGAAAATAATTCAGTTTGCCTTTGATTCTGACCGTGACAATGGTTTTCTACCTTATAACTATACAGACCGCAACTGTATTGTTTACACTGGTTCTCACGATAACAATACTACTGTAGGCTGGTTTAATGAACGATCGCCTGAAGACAAAGCCAAGGTCATAGATTATTTAGGGTGTCTTTGTGAAGATGGTATTCACTGGGCATTAATTCGCTTGGCACTAGGTTCTGTAGGCAATACTGTGGTGTTGCCGTTTCAAGATATTCTAGGCTTAGGTACAGATGCTAAAATGAATACTCCTTCTCAACCTACAGGAAATTGGTCATGGCGTTGTCGTGCAGAGGCTTTTAATGATGAGTTGAGCGGTCGTTTACGATATTTGACTTATCTTTATGGACGCACGCCAGTTGACATTGAACATTGAACATTGAACAGTTAAGAGCGAACAATCCTTAGCTCTTAATTTAAAGGCTAAGAGCTAAGAGCTACGAACTAGTAGGCTTTGAACGACGCTAATTCACTTAAAGCGTATATTATGAGTTGGATTATTTTCAATGTTGTCGAAAAAATTAGACTTTACTCCCAAAGACAAGAGTTAAGACTAGCTAAGGCAGTAGCAACTAATGATGTTGCTGCTGTCAAAAAGCTATTGCAGCAGGGAGTAGACCCCAATACAAAAATAGTGGGGCAAGCATCTGAATCACTTATCTTTTTGGTATTTGAGAAAGTTTGGTTCACCTTGCCTCAGGAGTTGATTAGCGATCGCTCAAGAACCAGTTATTATATTACAGCCAAAGAGAAGTGTCTGCGGTTGCTACTAGAATATAGAGCAAACCCAAATGTAAGAGATAGTTTGGGGCGTAGTGTTTTAGAAATAGCTATTCTCTGGTGTATGCCTCATATTGTTAAGCTATTATTGCTTCATGGAGCAGATCCTAATTTTAGAGATAAAAATGGCATTACTCCTTTGATGAAAACGGCTATCTTAGGTATTCAAGATGCTAGACCAATCAAGGACAAGCTACAAATAATTATGCACTTAATTGAAAGTGGTGCAGAAATCGATGCTCAAACGCCAAATGGTAAGACTGCTTTAATGTATGCCACTGGAAACGCCAGAATGGAAATAGTTGAGTTACTGGTTAGTAACGGAGCATCTTTATCAGTTACAGATAGTCAAGGAAATTAAGCCAGGGACATATCCCTCTTTTGTCACTCTCCGAGTATTAAAATGAAGGAAGAAACAAACTAAATCGCTAGAAAGCACAGAGTGCAATGGATGTAGAATTGCAAATTCTCAACAGGCGAGTGGAATAGCGCTTTGGTCTGTTGAGGGAGTTTCCCCGTTAAAAAACTGAACCAAGACAGCTCCCTAGACACAAAGGACTTGTCCGCATGTAGCATTTCCTCGCCTCAAACATTTGAACAGAGATGCACAACCAACAGTTTACATCATAGACCAATATTGTGACGCTTATAAGAGCTTATTTACTGAGGTAAGAAGTTATGAATGCTTCAAATATTTACATCAAGGAATTATTTCACCAATTAGAAGAAAATCCTGTGGGGGCGACACAACAGAGTTGAAAGTAGATGAGGAGAGGGATTAAAAAAAGTAGCCTCCCAAAAGATGAGAGACTATTATCAATAATCTTTTTTGTTGAAAACGTAATGATTCAACTACCGTAAATTATATAGTAAACACCTTAAAAAGCAATTTAGTTACTCTCAGTATCTAATCTTGGTAATTCTGATTCACTTACTTCAAGACTTGCAGACAGTAAGATCAGAAGAATTAGCTCGTCGTTTTCCTGTACCGATTCAATTTAGAATCACAAATTTGGTTTCAATTATCTGACTTAGGATTACAACCAGGAATGTCTTGTTATTATCAGGGAATTAAAGTTACTAAAACAAAAGGTTTTTTTGGATTCAATTTAGCTGCCAAGTACAAAAGAAACTATCGAGGTAAGTCAAGCAAAGAACCTTGGTATATTCTAACTAATCTAGACAATTTATCTGCTGCCAAAAATGATTATTATCGAAAAGATATGAGGGCTAAGACGTTGATCCAGCAAGCTTTCTGATGACCTCTGTCGCCCCTACAGCTCAATTTCTATCTTTGATTTTAAATTACCATTCTTACCTTACCATTTAGAATGAAATAGCCCTGAGCTAATAGCTTTTGTCAAAACATTGGTGGCATTGTTAGACCGTGAAGCAATCGCTCTTTGTCCATTAAGTTTTTACCCTGAATTAATACTCCAAATCCACCCAAACCCGTGGGATTGATTAATTGATGTAGAGCATCACGGCGTTTAAATATTTGCGTAACGTCATATTTACCGCTAGAAAGATCATTTAGGCGATCGCCTAAACCCAAAGCCATCAGAAATAATCCCTGTTGAGTAAAGCCTAAAGTTTTTAGATTACATAACTCTCCCTGGCGTTGTAAGGCGGTAAAATCTACATGAGCCGTAATGTCTTGATGACCTAAATTAGCGTAAGGATTGTTGTGACGACGATGTTGATAATAACACTGGAGAGTACCTTGAGTACGAGCAGGGCGATAATATTTATCTGCGGTATAGCCATAGTCCACAGTCAAGATATATCCTCGTTTTAGTTTAGCTGCTGTTGTTTTTAGCCAGTCAAGAGCTTGAAGATTAACCTCTGTGCAATAATCTTGGGGATATTGTAATTCTAATAAATTAATATCTACTAAATCTAGATATTCAGCCAATCTGGCGGTAGAGAGAGAATCAATAGTTTCGGTTAGTCGATCTCGCTTTAAGCTTAGATATACTTCCTGTAACCGATTTTGATTTTTGGTTATTCGATGTACGGGAAAAGCATCTACTAATTCATTGGCGAAAAAGCATCCTGTAATACTCTCACTGCTGATATCTGACCAATTTTGCCAACTAAGCTGAGTAAAGTTATTTTCAGCCAAACATTTTTGCTGTACCTTAGTCAAGGCAGTGGATTCTTCGATAATAATATATCTTAAAGTCTTAGTGAAATCAGCTTCACCTGCTTGAAGATAAAGCACAATATCCTGAGCAAGTTCACCATTACCTGCGCCCATTTCCACGAGATAAAAAGGATCGGGACAGCCTAAATTTGCCCACATCTGCTTAAATTGAATTGCCAATAACTCGCCAAAATCTTTGCCCAGAGAAGAGGATGTAAAGAAATCTCCTTTGGCGCCGATAGTTACCGTTCCCGAATTATAGTAACCATACTGCTGATGATATAAAGCCAACGCCATATATTCAGCAAAAGTGATTTGTTGTTTTGGGGAACTTTTAATTTTGTCAACAAGAATCTCGCGTAATTCTTGAGAAATCATTAGCAATCAGTAATTATTAATCAGACTATTATCAAGCTGTCACAACCGTACTCGGTTTTACCTTTGATTGATGTAAGCTGTGGAGGAATTTATATCATTATCTGACAAAATTACCCCTTGAGTAACATATACTCGCATTTTGAATAAATAGGATATGGTGTAAATTGATTTTAAACAATCAAAAGTGAATGAGTGGTTTAAAAAATAAGATTAAAGCAGCTACCCTAGTCGATATCCTCCGCAATCAGGCTGACGAAAAGCCTCATCAAACTGTATACAATTACTTAATTGATGGAGAAACAGAAGAAGCTAGTCTTACCTATGGTCAGTTAGAAAAAAAGGCAAAAGCGATCGCTGCCTATCTTCAATCTGTATGTTCTCCTCAAGATCGGGTTTTATTGCTATACCCCTCTAGTTTAGACTATATTACTGCTTTTTTTGGTTGCCTTTATGCTGGAGTAATTGCTATTCCCGCTTATCCCCCCAGACCTAACCGCTCCTTAAACCGCATTCATAATATTTTGCAAAATGCCCAGACTAATCTGGCTTTGACCAATAACGAAACACTATACGGTCTTCAACGTCAATTAGAAAATACCGCAGAGCTACAAAGCTTACACTGGATCACGACAGATACAATCAACGATGATTTGGGGCAAAATTGGCGCGAACCAAATATTTCCGAAGAGAGCATCGCTTTTTTACAATATACCTCTGGTTCAACGGCAGAACCAAAAGGGGTCAAAATTGCCTATAGAAACTTGCTACATAACATGGAGGCAATACATCGCTGCTTTAGGCACTCCCCCGAAAGCAACGGGGTAATTTGGCTTCCTCCGTATCATGACATGGGTCTAATTGGTGGTATTCTCCAGCCTCTTTATGGCGATTTTCCTGTGACCTTAATGTCGCCGTTGATGTTTTTACAAAATCCTCTACGCTGGCTCAAAGCAATTTCTCGCTGTAAAGCTACCACTAGTGGCGGTCCTAATTTTGCCTACGATCTTTGTGTACGCAAATTTAAACCAGAACAGTTAACGAACTTAGATCTTAGTAGTTGGCAAGTAGCATTTAATGGTGCAGAGCCAATCAATCATGAAACTCTCAATAAATTTGCCGCTACTTTTGCGCCTTATGGTTTTAAATATTCTGCTTTTTATCCTTGCTATGGAATGGCAGAAGCCACTTTAATTATCTCAGGTGGTTCAAAAAACGCAGCAGTAGTAACAAAAACTGTGCAAGGAAAAGCTTTGGAACAAAATCAAATTGTGCTTGCCGATATTAACGAACCTCATCCCCATACTTTAGTAAGCTGTGGGATGGGTTTAAACGATCAAAAAATTGCGATCGCCAATCCTGAAACCATGGTTAGCTGTCAGCCAGGAGAAGTAGGGGAAATTTGGGTATCTGGCTCTAGTATTGCCCAAGGCTATTGGCGACAACCCCAAATAACTAAAGAAACTTTTGCAGCCTACCTTCAAGATACTAAAGAAGGACCTTTCTTACGTACTGGTGATTTAGGCTTTGTCGATCAAGGGGAATTGTTTTTTACTGGTCGTCTCAAAGATATGATTGTAATCAAAGGTCGCAATCATTATCCCCAAGACATAGAAAAAACCGTTGAAGATACCAACTCTTGGATAAGACCAAGCTGCGTTGCTAGTTTTTCTGTCAATATTCAAGGAGAAGAGAAACTAATTGTTTTGGCTGAGGTTGAGCGTCGTTACTGGAGTAGCAATCGCTCTAATAAAACTGATTCTAATGGTAGTTCTACCGCCAACGAAATAATTAATGTTAAGGATTTAATCCAAATCATTCGACGAGAGATTTCTAAAAATCACGATTTGCAGGTACATACTACGCTGTTACTCAAGCCTGGTAGTTTGCCAAAAACCTCTAGCGGTAAAATTCAACGTCATGCCTGTCGTACAGAATTTATGGCTAATACTATAGAACCCATTTGAGATCTTTTTATGGGACTGTTGCTATAGCCAATCTTTTAAGCATTAGCCGAATAAAACATAGCTTGAGCTTGGCATTGGAACGAACAAGTGTACGCTCAAAATTCTTGACTAAGCTTTTACA
>JBBSPC010000179.1:0-8971 GCA_038259125.1 Chroococcales cyanobacterium
AATACTGCTGAAGAATCGTCATCATCCTCAAATCCCATCATTAATTCATCAGATTCGGCTTCAGGAGACTCATCAAAGCTCATTTCTTCGGACTCTAGAGTAAATACTGCTGAAGAATCGTCATCATCCTCAAATCCCATCATTAATTCATCAGATTCGGCTTCAGGAGACTCATCAAAGCTTAGTTTTTGCGTGGAGTTGTCGTCTTCAAATTCTCCTATTAAGTCGTCAGATTCAACTTCAACAAAAGATTCCTCTTTATCTGATTGATAAAAATTTTCATACACATCTGAATTGGAAGTTTCTTCTTCTAATTCAAAATTGGACTCTTCAATTACATTTTCTCTTGTTGATGATACGTCATCAGATGATTGAAGCTCAGATTCGTCAAATGAGCCAAGTAGTTGATCTGCTAATTCTAGCTCTGAATTATTTTCAGTTATGCTTGTTGTCGGTTCTTCGGAAAAGCTAGCAAATGGATTTATCTCTGTTTCTAGATTTACTTCTGATTCATTTTCCTCTTCAAGAAATTCATCAGAATCAAATAGTACTTCTGGTTCTTGTTCAATTTCTACACTGGTAGAAGTTTCTTCAATGGGAGATATGACATTATCCAGTTGTCCTTGCATAGATGAAAGTTTTTCTGCTTCTGCTTGCAGGCTATCTTTCTCTAATTCTAAATTTTGCTTATGACTTTCTAAGTCAGCTATATTTTGATCTAACTCTTCTTTCTGTCTTTGACTTGCTATAAGCTGGCTACTTATTGCCTCTAATTCTTGTTTTTCCGAATGAATTTTTTCATTCCAGTTGTTTGATTCTGCTTCTAGTTGTTCCTTTTGATTATTTAAATTGGAAATTACACTTAATAGCTGATTATGTTCAGTTTGTAAAGAGTTGATTTCAATTTCTACCGCTTCCATTTTTGCAGTAGATTTGTTTAAAGATTGCTCTAGTTGAGATTTTTGACTATTGAGTTCGGATAGCTGAATATTGGATAAGTTATCATTTTGAATTTTTTGAGAACCTTTTTTACCGTTAGCTGCTAGAGCGATCGCTACGCAAGCCATAGATCCTACTGCACCAGTACCCATCAGGGCATTTTTAAATTCTTTATTATTCTTTACTACTAACATTCCAACACCAAAGGTTACACCAAAAGCAAGAGAAGCTAGCAGAATTTTATTAACAACTTTAGCTGATTCCATTTTATGTAAGTTCGATATAAGTTAATTTATCCAAGAAGTTGTGTTTTCAGGCTAGTAGCTTGTTATGACTACTGTACTTTGGCAAATTTAGCAACCAAGGGTTGATTGATTCTGAAATACGAGAACTTCGTTAGTCTTATTTTTAAGAGTTCCCAAATGTATAGTGAAAACTAACAGATAGACCTACAAGCACTCAAAATACTGAAGTAGACCATTGAAACTTATTGAATGAATTCAAGCAGCTTGTTTAGGACAGCAAAATGAAAAGATAACCAAAAATTCGACATTTACAAATAAAAAGATCTCAAGCGAAGTTTTATTGATTAACAGCAGAAATCATTGTTAGCTAGAAAATATGCTGAAAAGATCTCACTCAGTTAACAAATCAGTTTAAGATGGGGAAGGCGTAATAATACTTAATATTTACTATAACTATGGCAGTAAAAGTAGAAATATATACCTGGAGTCGTTGTCCGTTTTGTATTCGTGCCAAAGGTCTATTGGACGAAAAAGGAGTTGAATATAGTGAATATTGTATTGATGGAGATGAAGATGCCAGGGATAAGATGAGGGCAAGAGCTAATGGCAAATCTAGCTTACCGCAAATATTTATCGACGATCGCCATATTGGCGGATGCGATGATCTTTATGCTTTAGAAAGCAATGGAGAATTAGAACCTTTATTGTAAAGAGGTATTCCTAAGCTGTACCTTATTAAGTTAGAAGCTAAAAAGAAAAAGAAATTACTCAAAAGAAACAGCGTGAAACTGGCATTTATCATCGATCCTATAGCTAAACTCGATCCAGGACACGATAGTAGTGTTGCCATGATGGAAGCAGCGCAAGTATTAGGTCATCAAGTTTGGATTACCGAAGCCCATCAACTGAGCATTATTGAGGGAAAAGCTTGGGGATACTTACAAGCCGTCAATCTTAAACCCGTGAAGTTGGTTGATGAACATTGGCAGGCAGAAGCAGATTGGTATCAGGTTCAGGGCAAAATTTTGACTTGCCTGGAGGAAATGGACGCTGTATTTATGCGCAGCGATCCTCCTGTGACTGTTCCTTATTTGTATACGACATACATATTAGATCTAATCGATCCCCGTAAAACTTTAGTAGTTAATTCTCCTAAAGGATTAAGAACTGCTAACGAAAAAGTATATGCCTTACAATTTACCTCTGTAATCCCTGAAACTATCGTCAGTCAAGATAAGTTAGTAATTGCCAAGTTTATAGATGAGAAAAAATCTGCTGTCTTGAAGCCTTTGGGTGGCAAAGGAGGAGAAGGAATCTTATTTTTAGAAGCGGGCGATCGCAATTTTAATTCTATAATTGAAGTTAGCACTTATCAAGGGCGTGAACCCGTAATGGTTCAAGAATATTTACCTGCTGCTAAAGAAGGTGATAAAAGAATCATTATGCTAGATGGTGAAGCTATTGGCGCAGTTAATCGTGTTCCCAGTGGTAATGATTTTAGAGGCAATATGGCAGTAGGGGGCAAAGCGGTAAAAGTAGACATCACTGATAGAGAACAAGAAATTTGTGCGTTGGTTGCACCTCAACTAAAAGCTGATGAGCTTTATTTTGTGGGTATTGATGTAATTGGTGGATATTTAACGGAAGTTAATGTTACTAGCCCAACAGGAATTAGAGAAATAGATCGCCTGAATAATGTCAGCTTAGGTAAACAAGTTATAGAGTGGATAGAAAAAAAGCTATCTAGATAGTGCTATTAAATTAGTAATCAGTTAGGGGCGCACGGCCGTTCGCCCGTACATCAGTAATGCACGCATTATCAATTCCAACCTGGATAGTTCATGTATCAAGCGTCCTTGAATGGGCTGCTGCTATTTACTACATTTGGCAATATGGAGAGATTACAGGCGATCGCTCTTGGTATAATTTATCATTTGCTATGTTGCCAGCCTTAGTTAGTGCTATGTGTGCCTGTACCTGGCACTTTTTTGATAATACTCAATCTCTTGAATGGCTGGTTATCTTGCAGGCATCAATGACTGTAGTAGGAAACATTACGGTTTGTATTGCTGCTTGGGGAATCTGGAAAGCTTCTCGTCAGAACAGAATTAATACTCCCAATTCTCAATCAACGGTAAATCATGAATAAAGAAAGTTTATTTGCCATTTCTTTGTTTCCCTATCTTGGTTTCTTGTGGTTTATGACTCGCTCAGGAAAAACACCACGCTTAGCTTTAATTGGCTTTTATGTTCTATTAATTTTTGTGATAGTTACCATTCCTGCGGGCATTTATGCTCAGGCACATTACGGAAAAGAATTAGCCAATGTTGATTGGCTTCATGGCAGTGCAGAATTGTTTTTGACTCTTTCCAATATTTTAGTGGTTTTAGGTTTTCGTCAGGCAATTATCAAACTGAAAAAAGACTGAATAATACTGAACCCAGACAAATTTTACTTTATCTGGGTTCGATTGTTTATATGCTGACCTTTTATATTGGTTGGTCAACGTTATTTATATCTTAATAGTCTAAGCTGCTTACCCAGCTCAACACTGTGATCCAAATCAAGAAGTTCGCGAATTTAACAAAAGCCTGATTATTTGCCGATGCGATCGCCAAACAAAACTAGATTCAATTAATCATCTAAATTAAGCTTACTCCAACCTCATTTAATTGTTAGAAGTCAGAGGAATGGAAATAGATGCTGCTGCGGGCTGTTCAATTTCCGCAGGTGCGTCGTCTTTGACCAAAGAACGAGAATTATCACCAGCCGTAAACATATTGCCAACCATGGCAAACATGGCATCAATTTTGCGTTTGCGCCATTCGGTAACTAGAGCATCTACCTGTGTATTCGATAATCTTCGCTGCATTGCTTCATAGAGGTAGGCTGCGTGTCTGGTTTCGTCTTCGGCGACGCTCAAAATACTCTGCTGAAGATTGCGACTTTTGGGTTCATGTTCGGGTAAGGCTCTTGCCATACGTGCAAAATCTTTGCTGGCATCTAATTCTAGGATATAGGTGCTAGCCATAAACACCTGCCAATCTATTTTGTCAGCTTTGAGTGATGCTGGATCATAATCACGATAATACTTACCAAAGAAAGGACTAGGCTTTTCTGTTTTTTTGCTCTGCTGTTTTCTTTCCTCAAAAGTTATTACCTGTTTTCCTAGCTGTTTAAGTCCATGAGCAAAGATCTGACCATGACGTTTTTCATCAGCAGCATGGATCGTTAGCTTCTCGGCTAGCCAGGTATCTCCTTCTGTAGCTGCCCTTTCTGCTAGATTACTCAAAAAAGGTACTGCTCCAGATTCGGCTAATTGAAAACCTGCTAGGGTGTTAGGACGAGTTTGCGGATCTCGTAATCTGTTTGCCAGAATGTATGCCGTAGCACCTGAACCAATAGCGTTGAGAATGTTGGAAAAAAAATCCATTGCGATTTAATTATTTGTGTGGGGCTAGTTCTATTGTATTCAAGATAATTATTTAAATCTAAATTTCGGTGATGGATTCAATATAAATCGATTAAGCTTGCTGTTCCTCCCAAAGTCTCAGTCTGATTAGAAACTGTTGCCAGTATTCACTGAGAGCTTCTGCATTGAGGCGAAAGATTTGCGCGGGCTGATCCTGTAGGGCGATCGCAATAATTGCTCGATCTATTTGCACGTTGTAAAGATGGTTAATTGCTGCGGTATAGGCAGTTAATTGTAAACAATAATCAGCGATCCATTCATTCTTTTTGGGTTTAGAGGCTGTTTTCCAATCAAAAACACAAAGTTCTCTTTCCCATGCCCCCAAACAGTCAAAACGTCCTGCATACTTGTATTCTGTATGATATACTGCCGATTCAATCAAATGAACCTCGTCAACCGATTCTAAAACTGGTTCAATAGAATGCCAGTAAGGATTGTTTGGCACATCATCAGGTAAATCTTGACCAGCCAAAAAATAATTGATTGCTGTATGAATAGAAGTACCTCGACGGCAAGCATCGGTACTAATTTTTTGTGCTTGTTTAACTCCAACTCGCTGACGCCATCTCTGTAAAGCCAGACGGTCTTTTTCGGGTTTAGTGGCAGCTAAAATTGTGCTAACAGAAGGATAAGTCTGTCCGTTAAAACTTAATTTACGTTTGCGATCGACAGTTACGTACTTGACTGGAATATGAGTGAACATTAAGTATTGCTGACTAAAAATATATTTATCTTAATCTGAAAGTATGATTTTATACATTTACTTTTGGCAATATTCAGCTAATTGTTTCTATGATGGATTTAATTTTGCACAGCTACTTACAATAGTTACTTCTGTCTACGTGCTTAGATAATATACTTCTACTCTAATAGAAAAAAACTATTCTTCAATCTCATTAAAAAGCAGACTTCTTACGCTCTATACTTCGTAAAAATAGAGTAGCAAAACAACCCAAAATTTATTTTATTTTGTAATAGTTAACTCAGAAAAGCATCTTTGTAATAAACTAATTTTTAAGTGTTCAAAAATATCGATAATCTTCCTCAAGAATGATTTTAAAAAAATCTTGAGGGAACAACACTACTATTATAAATGCTTAATTTAAACATACAATGATCCGTATTTTATTGGTAGATGATCAGAACCTAGTGCAACAGGGAATAAAATCGCTGTTGGATCAAGATCGAGAACTAAAAGTGGTTGGAACAGTCAAAGATGGTCGAAGTGCAATTAAGCAGATCGATCTCTTGCGCCCTGATATTGTATTGCTTGATATTGAAATGCCAGGCATGAATGGTATTTCTGTCACAAAATATATTACTCATTTTCTTCCTCAAACAAAAGTTATTATTCTTAGTAGTCACGAAGACAAAAAATATTTAGTTCAAGCATTAATGGCTGGAGCAAAAGCATACATACTAAAAAGCAGCCTAATGAAAGATTTAAAACAGGCTATTTTGGCTGTTGATAATGGATACTTTCAAATAGAGTCTAGACTACTTGCAAAGGTGCTTCATTCTAGTAAGATAAAGCCTCCTATTGCTAAACACAGTTATCCTAAAGCACAGAGCGTTAATAAAGACGATCTAAACGCTCAGAAATCTTTAGACACAAAAAAAATTAATCAAATAAAGTTAGGAAATAGTAATAGCTTGCAAAAGACTTCTACAGAATCTGAAGATACAGATTCTACTGATTTGCTAGTGCTAGAACAAAAGCTTTCTCAAGCTGATATCCTGAATTCAGTCAAGGTAAATCAAAAAAACTCCTCCTCCCAAACACCTGATTATGCAACATCAGAACAAATAACTAAAATTCAAGTTGCTAATATAGAAGAACAAGCCAATATACCTGAAGCTAATCATGCCGAATCGGTGGCTTCTGCCAATAAAACTGCCCAAAACGGTGAGTCTGCTTTAAATCAATTTGATCATTCTCAGCCATTAAATGATCGCGCTTCTAGCCCTATAAAAGTAACCGCTGTGAACCAAAATACTTTGGTTCGAGTTTCAAAACCATTTTCAACTCAACAGCAAATACTGTTAAAGTCTCACCAAAATAGGAGAAAATTGGGCAGAACCTCTGGGATTAAAAATTACTGGTGGTGGTTAAGCAATCGACCAGAAATACGTCCATATAAATCAAAGATTTTGGCATATTCTCAACCGATATTATCTAAATACAAGCCCGTATTTGAAAAATATAAATTACAATCATTGTTGTTTATTAATCATAAAGAAACGCGAAAATGGTTGTGGAACATAGGACTAATATTTTTGGGAGCAGCTATAGTTTTGATTTTGCATAGCTTATAATTAAAAAATTGATTTTCAATTGAACCAACATTAGCTGTCTTCAGTCTAAAAAAAAGTACTGAAAATTATTTCTGGAAAATGAGCGAAATATTGGCTAGGCAGAGAATAATGTTTGCTCTGAGTGACGACGGTGAAAAAGCAAGTACAGCAGATGTAAAATTAGAGAACCGAGTGCAGACAGAACAAGAATTAATATGGCTATGTCAAAAAGGCGATCGCCAGAGTTTTCGACTGCTTTACCAACGCTATCAGCAGCGAGTGCGCTCAACTCTTTATCAGCTTTGTGGAACTCCTCTACTAGATGATTTGGTGCAGGAAGTTTTTTTAAAAGCCTGGAAAGGATTACCCAAGTTAAAAACAGCAAAACATTTTTCTACTTGGCTGTATCGCATTAGCTGGAATGTGGCAACGGATCAAAGACGAAAATTAGCCAAAGGTCGTGAAAAAATAGATTCACATGAAAAATCTTGGGAAAAGGAACAGCTAAACTATGGTAAAGATCTTTCTAGCCTTCAGAATACGCCAGATTTAATGCACCTGCACTATCAAGATTTAGTACAAAGAGGTTTAGATAGTCTAAGTTACGAACATCGTACAGTCTTGGTTCTGCATGACTTAGAAGACTTACCCCAAAAACAAGTAGCTGAAATTCTAGATATACCAGTGGGAACGGTAAAATCTCGCCTATTTCATGCCAGAAATTCATTAAAAAACTTTTTAGATCAACAAGGAATATCTTTTTAATTTAAGATTACTCATCATGAATAAGTTTCATAACGATAACCGAAATAATCTCGTCAGTTTTTTACGGCACAATAAGTCAACTCCTCCAAATGCACATTCTGATTTAGAACAAAGAATCATTGATTCTCTTGAGCCGCGAGTCAAAGAACGAAAACGACATCTAAAAGCTACCTGGACTATTCCTAGTGCTATTGCTACAGGCTTTTTATTCACCTCTGTCAGTTTTGGTTTAAAAACTTCTCGTATTGCTATTGAACCAAAAGATTTAGAGAACTTTATGGTCAAAAATTGGCAGGACACTCTTAATTCTGCTGATTATGCCGTTGCTGAAGAAACGGAAGCATATTGGTTATTGCCAAATATTATTGAACCTCAGCCAGCTTTATCAGTGTCTGCTCAATAATAGATACTAATTTTAGCATTACAAGCTACATTTATTTTTTAATTTTATTACCGATTTTTGATATGCCGATAATTCAGTGGCAATGCTTATTATTTTTGGCTGCCATATCAATTTTTATAGCCAATAGTCGTTTTGGATTAGCCGTTTCGCCATTATCTTTTTCACCTAATAATCAACATTCTTCTACAGCTAAAAGTATTATTGTCGATAATGATGTGACTACAGCCAAACAACAGCCTCAAAGTC
Organism: Chroococcales cyanobacterium; assembly: GCA_038259125.1. Classification (GTDB taxonomy): domain Bacteria; phylum Cyanobacteriota; class Cyanobacteriia; order Cyanobacteriales; family Xenococcaceae; genus Waterburya. The sequence continues at coordinate 8,367 of JBBSPC010000179.1, forward strand.
TTATACAGCAATTAAATTTGACTGATGAACAAAGGCAAAAAATTAAACTGATACATCATCGATATAAGCAGCAAATACTCAAGAAAAAAAACAAGCTTGCAAAATTACAGCAACAATTATCTGACATGATGGTCGGCACAGAACCAGTTGAATCGATCAGAACTAAAAACCAGCAGCTAGTAGCTTTACGTCAGGAAATAGGAGCGTTGCGTTTTGAAAGTATGTTAGCTACTAGAGAAATACTTACTCCTCAGCAGCGTCAAAAATTTAGAAAAATATTAGAATCTCGACTTTCTCGGTAACTTGAAAAACAAATTAGTTAAATATATGGTAAGTTAGATATTGCTTATTATGCGGATGTGGTGGAATTGGTAGACACGCACGCTTGAGGGGCGTGTGGCTAACGCCTTGCGAGTTCGAGTCTCGCCATCCGCATCGCTTGCTCTTTAAGAAGCAGGGCGACTTTCACTCCAAGGTATTAACTGTAGTTTAGACTAAGGAACAGTCTGGAAGAAAAAAACAAGAAAGAATGAAGGATGAATAGGGAGAAAATGAAAATAGCTTAAGAATTCAAACCCTCCCTATGATGAAATATGACCGATATC
>JBBSPC010000180.1:0-8851 GCA_038259125.1 Chroococcales cyanobacterium
AATTTTAAGGGATTCACAGCAATGCCCTATTTTTGTGCTGTCTTCAAAATCAAATCATTAAGAGAGCGCCGATCTCTTTTTTGAGTTCTCATTTTTTCAGCGATCTTCCTGGACAATTACCAACTGTTTTTGAGCGCACCCCTTTCCGAGCTTTTATCAAAACTGTCCGAACTATTGGTAAAGTAAAAATCAAGATTTAGTTCAGACTTATTTCGGAATCAAAAATTAAAGCTAGTTGCAGATCGAGTCTCAAGATCGAGCTATCTTATGTAAGATATAGATTTACTGCAAGTTGAGTTATGTTTGGAAAGTCGCCCCGTGAACCGCAAAAACCTACTGTGTCTGATTTACAAGACATTAAAATTACTCCCCCTCCCGTAGCTAATTCAACCTTTCCCCAAGACACTTTGCTACAAACAGAAGCCGAGATGATAGAGAGCAACGAGCTTGTTTCTTCTGTGGAAAAAATCAGCCGCATTGTTTCTCCTTACTTTGTCGCTATAGTTGGTCTGGCTTTGTATAAAGAGAACTTTTTGATTGGCACAATTTTGATTGTGATCGGTATACTTTCTCTACTTAAAGTTTCTACCAAAGATGTAGGCAATTTCTTAGACTGGCTCAAGAATTTTTTAGGCTTGAGTAGCTGACAGTAACAGTTATGACAGTTGAGATAGACCTAGACTTGCCAAGTCTTCTGTAATCTTGTCCAGACTGTAGAAACAGTCTGTTTGACTTCATTTTGGAAACTCCATCTTTGGAAAGCTCGTTCGTATTCTTCTCCTTGAGTTTGGTAGGCTTTCCAGCCATTAAGAGCAATGCCTAATCCCCAAAATAGCAGAATATATAAAGACCAGGAAAGAGAGCCAGCAGCGATTACATTTAAAGAAACAAGAAAAATATTAACGATCGCAAATTTGGTAAATTTTTGCTTGAATTTTTGACGGCGATATAAATTAAAGGCGTGTCGCTGGCGATCAACTAGTTTTTGTTCGAGCCAATCTTTCTCCGCAGCTTGAATAATAGCGTTGCTAATATCTAATTCTGAGGCAATTTCCCACAGTTGTTGTCTGCTTAATTGCTCGTCGGTATGGTGACGGGCGATCGCTATATTGAGAATCTGTTGGAGATCTTCTTGACTATAGGAGTCTGGATATTGGGGAGTTATATCTGGCATATTACTATTGCTGCTCTCTAATATTTATTATGCCCAAGATGCGTCAAGTTGTTACCGTAAATTTGAGGACGGTTTTTACCCCACTGTCGATCGTTACGCTCCGCTACCATTGTAATAATTGTAATGATTTAATAGCAAACAAAATATAAAACATTTTCCTTTAACAAAAGTGAAAAAATATTAATATTGCTTCATCCACAAAGGAGTATTTGATGAACGGTAACATTCGGATCGGTAATTTATTTGGGATTCCATTTTTTATTAACCCATCTTGGTTTTTTATCTTGGGTTTAGTCACCTGGAGCTATGGCTCTAATTTAACTAGATTTCCAAATTTTACAGGGGCAACTCCCTGGATTTTGGGTTTTATTACTGCCTTACTATTATTTTCTTCAGTATTGGCTCACGAGCTTGGTCATAGCTTTGTGGCGATTTCTCAAGGAATTCCTGTTAAATCTATCACCTTATTTATTTTTGGCGGTTTAGCAACTTTAGAAAAAGAATCAGAAACGCCATTTCAGGCTTTTACTGTAGCGATCGCTGGACCTTTGGTAAGTTTGTTAATATTCGGTATTTTTGCCCTAGTAGGAGCTAGTTTTTCGCTCAATCAATCTTTAGAGGCGATTATCCTGCCCGTAGCTTATATTAATTTAGTTCTAGCACTATTTAATATGATTCCTGGCTTACCTCTTGACGGTGGTAATGTTCTCAAGGCTGTTGTCTGGAAAATTACAGGTAATCCTAATAAAGGAGTAATTTTTGCAGGGAGAGTCGGTCAAGTCATAGGCTGGATTGCTATATCTCTGGGTATTTTATCTGTTTTGGGGATCAGCCAAGCGGGAAGTCTCTGGACTTTGTTGATCGGCGTATTTCTCTTGCAGAATGCTGGTATGGCTGCTCAATCGGCTGTGGTACAGGATAAATTGAGTCAGTATACTGCTAAAGATGCTGTCATTGCTGATAGCCCGATAGTGGGAGATCATCTAAGCGTTAGAGAGTTTGTCAATGACTATGTGATTGGTAAAGAGCGTTGGAAAAAGTTTTTGGTCATAGATGAAAATCAAAAGTTAATTGGTGATATTGCTGTAGAAGATTTGAAACAAATCCCTACTTCTGATTGGAACGAAATCTATCTTCGTGAGCTAGTCAAATCTATCCCAGAAGTTGATACTATTGCTGCTGATACTTCTTTATTAGAGGTAGCCAAAACTATCGAGATCAAGAAAGCTCAAGAACTTGTGGTTGTAGGAGAAGAAGGTGAGGTAATTGGATTACTAGAAAAAGCCTCTATCGTCAATCTAATGACCCAAGAAGAGATAGCTAAAAATAAGGCTGTTGTTGAAGCTGCTCAAGATGATGACAAAGTGATAGTTAATTAAATTAACGGTAATTTCAGGAACGCATTAAATCATTAGATATTATCGGTTCTGATTGGAGTAAACTCACTATATAGTGAGTGGTCAAATGACTAAATTGTTTCTTAAGATATGCGTTCTTGTTCTCTGATTGCACCAGCAAAAATCAATCTTTATTTAGAAATTATTGGCGATCGCTCTGACGGATTTCATGAGTTAGTTATGATTTTACAGAGTATTGGCTTGGCAGATCGAGTAGATATTAAACCAAGCGATACTCAAAAGATTTGCATTTACTGCGATCATCCCCATGTACCAGAAGATGAAACTAATTTGGCTTATCGCGCTGCTCAACTAATGTGTAAAGTCTTTCCTGATGTACACGCTAACTATGGTGGTGTTAGCATCAGAATTGCGAAAAACATTCCTGTAGCTGCGGGCTTGGCGGGAGGATCGGGTAACGCAGCAGCAGTACTAGTAGGAATTAACCTAATCTGGAATCTTGGCTTAACTCAACCTGAATTAGAGGAGTTGGCTGCTGAATTAGGCTCTGATATTCCTTTTTGTGTTTCTGGAGGAACAGCGATCGCCACTGGTAGGGGAGAAAAACTTGACTCCCTTCCAAATCTTGACAATATTTGGCTGGTATTAGCTAAATACGACAACATTGGTGTTTCTACACCCTGGGCATATAAAACCTATCGTCAACAGTATGGTGATTCTTATATCACCGATGCAGCAGGAATTAAGTCTCGTAACGCCAAAATCAATTCTAGCCCTTTGGTTAATGCCATAGTCAATAAAAACGCCAAGGAAATTGGGAAATTAATCCATAACGACTTAGAAAAGGTTGTTTTGCCTGAATATCCCCAGGTAGCAAAACTGAAGTCAGCTTTTGCTGCTCAAGATATACTAGGTACAATGATGTCTGGCTCAGGACCAACGGTATTTGCGCTGTGTGACTCTGAGGCACAGGCGATCGCCGTTAAAGAGCGGGTAAAAACTCAAATTAACGATTCCCAACTTCGTTTTTGGGTAACTAAACTTGTTAGTCATGGCATCCAAATCAAATCCCAAACATAAATTTTTTAGGTTTCAATTCTAGGAATACATACAAAACTGGCTGTTGTTAATAATTGCTTCTCCATGATCGGGTATCCAAGCTACCCATTCTGACTCTGAGTACTTACACAAAATTAATGCTTCATCGTGGCTATAAGGGCTGGGTAATTCTAGCAGTTTGACCCATTTATCTGTCAAATATTGCTCAATTGCTGTTTCAACAGACCATTTGGGCTGTAAAGCACACCATTGAGGCGTTGCGGAAAGAGAATTTAAAGTTTTTGTTGTATTAATCATGTTTTTTGAGGGTAATAAAAAAACTGCCATTTCCCTGAACAAGCTGCTGTAAATGAATAAAAGGTTTATTTGAGATAAATATCGGGTTACCTTGCCTAGATAATTAATTGTTAGTAGATAATCTGAAATGGAACAGCACTTGCCAAGAGGGTACAACTCATATTTTTCGTATAAATAAGCACAAAAAATATAGTTTCTGTATCTAAAGTTACAAAAAATAGAACTCTCAGTCAAGAAAATGTTTCAGAAATTTACAACTGGCAATGAACGTAAAATGTAAACAGATTACTTTGGTAACTGATAACTAATAATTGAGAAAGGGCTTGCCCGCATCTATTGATATGACACAGCCAGAAGCACTAAAAAATTTGCTCCAAGCGATCGCCTCTGGTAACATTAGTCCAGAATCGGCTTTGGAAAAACTCAAAGATCTGCCTTTTGAATCTTTAGATGAGTTTGCCAAAATAGACCATCATCGACAGCTTAGGACAGGTTTTCCTGAAGTTATTTGGGGTGCAAACAAAACCCCCGAACAAATAATCAAGATCATGACTGCCATGGCACAAGACGCTACGGTAGTTATGACAACTCGGATTGAAATAGAAGTATATCAACAGCTAAAACAAGCTATTCCCGATTTAATTTACTATCCTACTGCCCGCATTTGCGCTCTGTCTGCGCCTCAAACTCCCAACCAAGCAGGAACAATTTCAATTCTTACCGCTGGTACGGCAGATATTCCTGTTGCCGAAGAAGCTGCCATTACCGCTGAACTATGTGGCTTTGCGGTGACTCGTCTTTGGGATGTGGGGGTAGCAGGAATCCATCGTCTGTTGAGCAATCGTGAGGTTGTTTATGATGCCGATGTTTTAATCGTGGTGGCAGGTATGGAAGGGGCATTACCCAGCGTTGTTGCAGGAATGGCAGATTGTCCAGTGATTGCCGTACCTACTAGCGTTGGCTATGGAGCAAGTTTTGGTGGTGTTGCGCCTTTATTAACTATGTTAAATTCCTGTGCTGCGGGAATTGGTGTAGTTAATATAGATAATGGTTTTGGTGCAGCTATTTTGGCAGGACAAATATTGCGTACTGCCAAGAAAATTGCCAAAAATTTAAATTGATTTTTATTTACGGCATAACTACATTATTCCAGAAGCATTAATTACAGGTAAAACTGTTGCTAAAACCAAAAAAGTTAGAACTCCCAAAGCTAAGTTACGATAAATTCGCTTTTCGGGTCTGCATTTTTTATATCTCATTTTAATTGATATTATTTAAAGATAATTTTCTCCTTTATAACAAACTTGGTTTGTTGTTAATTTAGTGCTAACTACTTTGGACATAAAACATTGTTCAAAATTGATAGTTACATTGTAACTGTTAGCTACATAAATTTTTTTGCTTAACCATTAAGGCTCTAATCAAAAGAAAAACTGCGATTAACAAATAAATTAATCGCAGTTAATGAAGTTCAAGTCTTCAGCAAATAGCTGAAAGTAGCAACATTTAAGTTAAATTTTGCTTCGATTTTAAATCAGCTTAAGGGATGAAACAATAAGTCTGGGTAAAAACGATTAAATTCAATTAAAAGCCCAGCCGTAACAGTTAGCAAAGCCATAATTAAGACTGGGGCAGTAGAAAGAAACTTTTGTAAGCCTCCCATAATATCCTCCATTCAAACAGTTAATAAAGTGCAATTTAGCGGGGTGAAACGGTAATTTCCGATTTGTCGGCAAACATTTTGCCACTGGAAATCTCACCAAAGGCGAGTAATGGCCAAGTGGCTGCTGCTAACATTTTGCTAATAGCTAAGGGAACGTTAATTACAACTTCTTGCATTTCTGAGTTCTTTTCTTTTCTAACAGCAATTACGTAAGAGCGACCAGCCCAACCAATCCAACCAGCGATATACAAGAATAAAACACTAGGGATAAAGAAATCTCCCATGTGTGACCAGCGACCATCTACGATTAAATGGGGATAGCCTTCTGGTCCACAAAGAGCTTCTGCATAACGCTCGGCTCTAATTCGACCAGAATTGGGATCATTGGTAGTGTTGCGGAAATTTTTAGCTTTTTGTACGTAGGCAGCATTTTCTCCACAGGGAGTCAAATTTGCTACTTCATCAGCATTCGCCGTAGGTGCAAAACCAAACCAAAGCGTAAATACTAATATTAAAGCAAACAACCTTCTCATGAATATGTTTCCTTTTGTGACAGATAATAATTGTGTATGTGTATGAGCGTAAAGATATCTCTTATACGCCAACTAATCTTACTTTTGATCATAAACTGCAACTACTTAGGCGTTTGTCAACGATTAAATAGTTTTTTTGTATTATGAGAGTAAGAATTAGGCGAACGAATTTGTTCTTCTAGATCAACTTATCAAAGGATGGCAATAATTTTAGCGATCGAAACAAGTTGTGACGAAACTGCGGTGGCTATCGTAAAGAATCGTCAAGTTTTGAGTAGTATTGTTTCTTCTCAGATTGAACTACACCGAACTTATGGTGGTGTTGTACCTGAATTGGCTTCTCGGCAACACCTAGAAATTATTAACCCCTGTATTGCTCAGGCAATGTCAGAGGCGGAAATAGATTGGCAAAACATAGATGCGATCGCAGCTACCTGTACTCCTGGCTTGGTGGGAGCTTTATTGGTAGGCGTGGCAGCAGCTAAAACCTTAGCAATGATTCACAACAAGCCTTTTTTGGGCGTACATCACCTGGAAGGACATATTTATGCTTCCTATCTAGCTCAACCAGAATTAGAGCCACCATTTTTGTGTTTGTTGGTATCTGGAGGACATACCAGCAGTATTCACGTCAAAGATTATGGCGAGTACAAACTACTTGGTTCAACTAGAGATGATGCAGCAGGAGAAGCATTTGATAAGGTAGCAAGGTTATTAGATCTCGGATATCCAGGTGGGCCAATAATAGATCGCCTGGCACAGCAAGGTAACCCCAAAGCATTTAAGTTACCAGAAGGTAAAATTTCTTTACCTGAAGGAGGTTATCATCCTTATAACTTTAGCTTTAGCGGTTTAAAGACGGCAGTTTTAAGGCTAGTAGAAAAACTAAGAAAAGATGGGGATATTCCCGTAGCGGATATTGCAGCTAGTTTCCAGCATACTGTCGCTCAAGTTTTAACCAAACGCAGTGTGCAGTGCGCCCTAGATCACAATCTAGATACAATTACCATTGGCGGTGGTGTGGCTGCAAATAGTGGTTTGAGAAAATATTTAACAGAAGCAGCAGCCAAGCATCAGTTAAAAGTATATTTTCCTCCCTTAAAATTTTGTACCGATAATGCAGCCATGATTGGTTGTGCAGCAGCCGAACATTTTAATCTGGGACACAGATCTAGATTAAATTTAAATGTTCAGTCCCGTATGGCTATTTCCAAGGTAATGGAGCTATACGAAGTGTAAAGTGGCTCAGTTTTCACTAACCTATCAATCAAAGGTTGACAGACCACTAGGAGCAATAAGGCGTGATATCTTTCCCACATTGATCTGTAAGAAAGCAGAGCGCACGAAATCTCAAACCGATCAGTTGTTCGTAAAAAGGATTTAATTTACATAATGGGGGTATACGCAAAATTACCCGCTCAAATATTTTTACGTCTCTGGCAAAGGGACACTGAGAAGGAACTAGTTTTACAATACGTTGTGCAGTTTTTTCTTGCTTGATTTCTAGATTTTCAAGTTGATTTTGCAACAAACGTACTGGATTAAAAACACCTTGGGTTTTTAGATTTTGTTTTTGGATTAAAGCTGTCATTGTTTTAAACTAAACTACCTTACTCAACTATTGATAATCTAGCAGAATATAAAATAAATTTTAATATAAAAAACTTTTATCAATGATTGGCAAAATTTATCTTTTCAGAAAAACCCAGAAGAGTCAGGAAATTTAGAGAGCTTAGAATCAGCGATCGCACTGCCCATGCAGCTATATCAAGAGAATTTTTACGGTGTTTACTATCTACTCGAAAAGTTCTGTGATGTGTATAATTGCTGGGGCGATCGCTATTAGAAAACTTCGCACTGCCGATCGGGCTGAAATTTTTAATTAAATTTCAGCCTGTTTATAATAAATTCATGAATGAAAATTATAGCTATGCAAGTCCCTACTAAAACTTATTACTCTCCCGCAGAATATTTAGAACTAGAAACCCAGGCTGGACAAAGAAGCGAATATTTGGATGGTCAAATAATACATATGGCTGGAGGCAAACCAAATCATAATCAATTGGCAATTAATCTTACCAGTACGCTGAATTATAATTTGAGAAGAGAACCTTATCGTGTTTTCATGAGCGATTTGCGCTTATGGATACCTAATTGCCGTTTATATACTTATCCTGATGTGATGGTGGTCAATACGCCTCTGATATTTGCTGAAAATCGCCAGGATACAATCGTCAATCCGATAATAATTGCCGAGATTTTATCTGACTCTACCGAAAAATATGATAGGGGGGATAAGTTTCGGATGTATCGCACTATTCCCGACTTTAGAGAATATTTGTTAATCAGCCAGACAGCAATGCAGGTAGAGAAGTTTACTAAAAATGACTCTGATCAATGGGTACTTTCTGAATATGCGACCAAGGAAAGTATAATTACCTTTGATTCATTTGAATTAGAAATTAGTCTAGATGATCTTTACGATCGCGTTGAATTAAGTTAATATTTACCGTTAAAATGCTCGGCGTATAATTATTCCTAAAAAATATGAGGGCGCACTGTCAGCACGACCTCAATTTATACTTAACCTAGAAAATATTTAACCAACCGTTCCTTCCAATTTTAAGCTCAATAGTTTGTCTGCTTCGGCTGCAAACTCCATTGGTAGTTCATTTAATACATCTTTGCAAAAACCACTGACTAACATGGTTACTGCATCTTCTTCAGAAATACCTCGTTGAGCAAAGTAAAATAGCTGTTCTTCGCC
>JBBSPC010000181.1:0-8840 GCA_038259125.1 Chroococcales cyanobacterium
TGAGACAGTTTTCTCCCAGGACTTCCAAAAGGGTCGATCTGCTGATAAAAATAGCGATGGATTTAATTAATCCTCAACATTTGCGTAACTGGTTCGCTCACTGCTGCTACTGTCCCTCTTAAACCTGCAAACCGCTGTATGCTCTTTGGACACTCACGTTAAATAAATTACCAAAAAATAAATAAATTACTTTTACTTTAATTTACTGTAAATAGTAACACCTCATTTATGTCATTATGCACTGCTGCTAGAACCATTATTGTTATTATTTGTTTTTGTTGGTAAAAGAGAATAAGGCAGTTCTTCAAAATTTTGTTTTACTGCCTTACAAAATTGTCTCATTTGGGAGACTGTCATGGTAGGTTCGGCTTGTCCCTTTTCCCAGCGTCTAATAGTTGAGACTGCTACGCCGATTTCTCTTGCTAATTGTTCTTGAGAAAGTTTGACGTCTAATCTCAATCTTTTAAATGGAGAATTGGTTTCTTGATGCTGAGATTTTTTTGGTCTGGTCATAGTAATAAATTGCGATAGAACTGAGTATAATAAATATCAAACAGCAAACAGTATACATATTGAATTTACTTTATTTCAATATGCTATGTATAGTGTGGAAGCTACTAACTACAAAATCCAATGCCTATATAGCAATATTCTTTTGCGCTGCTGTTTAGATAAAATAAGAGTAATTACTGAATGGGAAAATATATTTGCCAAATGCTATCAAATTAACAGCTTTATTTAGCAGTAGAATAAATGAAGGAATAAATCTAGAGATAATAATCCGCTTTATTTATCCGTTCAATTTTGTCCTATACTAACAAAAAAAAAAAATAACACTATTAGCAAAAATACCTAAGTTTTTAAACTTTGATGTTAAAGCCGATCTAATATTCAACTATAAATTACGTAGCATACAGCGAATATATTTAAACAAATTCCGTAATTATTCTGAAGCGGTTTATCAAACGAACTGATATCCAAAATTGAAAATAAACAACTAATTGATATTTATAAATAATTTGTAAAAAAAAAAAATTAGCGTTGGCTGTTTTCCAAGTTCACTCAATTCTTAAATAATTTAGTAAAACTTAGTTTGTTTGATTTATCAGAAGTTTAATATAATTAGAACTTAAATTTTAGCTATTAATCAGCATCAATGTTTTTTTAATTTGATTAGCGATACAAATGCTTGATTATGTGTATTAAAATAGCTAATCAAAATATTAATAGTGGTAGAGAAAAGCTGCTTCCCTTTGACAAAGGTGTAAATAAGCAGCTTGCTTCGTCTCCTAAAAGACCGTATTTTATACTGTAAAATTGTTAAATTATTTATGGAGTTGCCCCATTAAATCAGGGAGTTAAAAAAGCCTATTAAGAGATAATATCTCTAGTACTTGTTTTGCTATCTAAAGACCAACTGTTCCTAGCATTGCTTTGAGGCTATTTACTGATATTTAACAATTCGTGCAAAGTTAACTGCTTCCAGGCTTGCTCCTCCGACTAATGCTCCATCAATTTCTGGTTGTGCCATAATTTCGTCAATATTACCTGGTTTTACAGAACCGCCATACTGAATCGAAATATCTTTATTATCAAGCTGTTGGCGAATAATACCGATGACACGGTTTGCCTCTGTAGATTTGCAAGTATCGCCTGTACCAATTGCCCAAATTGGCTCATAAGCAATAATCAAATTACTTTGGTCTACTTCTAGCAAACCTTTTTTTAGCTGATTGATAATAATATTTTCTGTTTCACCAGCATCTCTCTGTTCTTTAGTTTCTCCTACACAGAGAATAGGTTTTAGTTTGTATTTTTGAGCAGCCTTCAATCGAAGGTTTACTGTCTCATCGGTTTCACCGAAATACTGTCGTCTCTCACTGTGACCAATAACTACATAGTCTACGCCGATTTCAGTCAGCATTTCTCCTGAGATTTCGCCAGTGTAAGCACCCTCTAGCTCCCAATGAACGTTTTGCGCACCTAGCTTGACTCTACTGCCATGTAAGTTTTTAGACATTACAGTAAGAGAGGTAAAAGGCGCACACAAAATGATTTCTCGTTCTTCTGCGGTATCCTCAATCTCGGATTTGAACTCTTGCACAAATTTCAAGGACTCTGCCTGATTTTTGTGCATTTTCCAATTGCCAGCAATAACTATTTTTCGCACAATATAAAAAACATCTCAAATTCTTTGCAAATCTCAGTTTAAAGCTTTGTGGGGAGTTAAAGCTAGATTTTGATTTTTGATCGTGTTTAATAGACGCTTGATTTTCAACAGAGTGAATGTTGTTTATCTGTATAGGTCTAGGTCTAAATAAAAGTATCAGACACACATAAATAGTCGTTTCATCTACAGGCGATCGCCTTTTTTGTCGCTCGATAATTAAAAACAAGCAAAAAATATTAAAGATCATCCTTTGTTAGAATACAGATATTCATATAAAGGATATCTCTATTAATGCTAAGAAAAAGTTCTTTTAACTCATCTCAAATCATGTATCGTTCTGAAGAACTAGTTAGCGCTGCTTCTAATCGCTACCGCATTACTGTCCAAGTAGCAAATCGCGCTAAGCGCCGTCGTTATGAAGAACTAGAAAATTTTGACGATCCAAGTATGAAACCCGTAATTCGCGCCATTATTGAAATGTCTGACGAATTAACTCAGCCAGAAATTATTGGTGATTAAGTAAATTGCTGGTTCTCAACTTCTAGTTCAAATTAAACTAACAACCAAAAACATTGTCACGTTTAATGAAGAGTGGGGATGGTTGGCGTGTTGGCTGGCATCCTCATGGTTCAAAATATCAAGGTTTAATAGGTGCAGACAATTGGGCAATTGAGCTTACTAAAGCCGAACTAGATGATTTTTGCCGTCTGTTAAATCAGCTTATCAATACCATGAAAGAAATGGAGGCTCAGTTGATGGACGAAGAAAGAATTAGTTGCGAAGCCCAAAGCGATCGCCTGTGGCTAGAAGTAGAAGGATATCCCCACAGTTATACCTTAAGAATAATTCTTAATGGCGATCGCCGTTGCGAGGGAAACTGGATAGAAGGCACAGCCCCTAAAATAGTTGCTGCCCTTAGCTGCTTTGGTTTAACTTAAACACTATTAGTATCTGACGCTAGCACGTATTTTTTATTGTCTTTGGAGCAAAGGTGGAGAATATCTAGATCTAATATTTAGATTATTAACTTTCCCTTATCCCTCATCCCTTAGTAGGGTAGGGCTGTTTCATTCTTAAAATAGAAGATGCGATCGCCAATAGAATAGCCCTACCTGCCCTAATTAATGGCAGAAAGATAGCAATAATGGCAAATTATGGCTTAAATGGCTGATTGCCTCGGTCATGGAATTAAAACCATGAACTTTTACCAGATTTATTACCCAACTTTTGATTAAAGAAATATTAATCGATGCTGAACCCTGAAGTTGAGGGCTAGTATCTTCTTGAGTTACGACATCCTTCAACGGCACTCAATACGGCGAACCTGCGTCGCCGTATTGAGTGCCGTGCCTCCCCAATGAAGACGATTCTCGATGTTCCAATGTCGTCGAATACCTTGAGGAATTAGTGAAGAAGTTGAAGCTAAAGAACTAATATAATAGGTAGGTGTCGCAGATTCATAATAATGGTCGCCTCTTGTTCCCGAACGAAATATTTTAATGACACAATTAACTCCAACCCAGGGCGAATCGAGGTTTGATGGAGCAGTAAAGACTTCAATCGATTAATTAATCGGTTTCTCGTTTTCTCTGTTTGTTTATAGCAACGGGTCGGTTCGACACTGATCATTACTCTTGTGATGGTTGAGTAAGATGGAACTCTAGCTTGAGGAATTTTCAAAGTGTCAATTAAAGCCGCGACGATGCCGTTCGACGAATCTGCCTAAACCTCTATATCCCCAGTAGTCACTCATGATTTTAAAAATCATAATCAACAAAATTAGCCATAGAGGATGTCTTCTACCACTTGCAGTTCGCTCATGACTGTATTTGTTTTAAATAGTCAATTAAGCTCTTATCTAGATTTTTTGAGGTCATCATAGATTAAATTAAGCTTTCACTTTAAATTTACCTAACTTTTCTCTCGAATGAAACAGCCCTACCTTAGTAGGGTGGTAATAGACGATAAAAACCATGAAACAAAACAGTCAACAAGAATACTATATTGCGTAGAGGAATCAAATATATAGACAAAGGTAATGGTGGCTGTGATTTATTCTTAGATAAGCTTCTAGATAACCGTTCCCCAACTGAAATAATCCAGTTGACGCTGCGAGGAAAATCTAAAATGTCATCCAACCATTTCCTGGGTATTTGTTTCATACCCACAGATGCACCAATAATTCCTCCTAAAATAGCAGCAGTAGTGTCGGTGTCTCCTCCTAGGTAAATTATTTCTTTGATACTTTCTGAATAACGATCTTGATTTCTCAGCCAAACCTGAATTACTACCGATACGGTGTCGTACATACGATTGCTGATACCATTGTTGTTCGCCAAAGTAACCCCTGCTTCTTTGTGTTCGGCACTAATACAGGCTTGTTTAATCAGGCTTAAAAATGCTTTGGTTTCTGAGTCGGGAGATTCGATGTTAGAGTCTACTAAGATTTTTTGTAAGGTTTGATGATAATCTGTTGGTGTCACAAAAGATTGGCAAGAAGCTAAATAGGCTGCAACAGCAATGGCGATCGCACCTAATTCTGCTTGAGGATTACTATGGGTAATAGCAGTAGAAGCTTTGACCAAAGCCAGAAGTTTTTCAGGCTGATCTCCATAACAAACCCCAATAATGCCGCTTCTCAAGGCAGCACTATTACCTGCTGAATTTACACCGCTAGTTTGGGAAGTAAAGCCAAACAGTAATTTTAAAATAGATTTACAGCTAGTTCCATCAATGATGGCAGGGAATCCTAATAGCCAAAACCGTAAACGCCAGGCTAAACACTGAGAAAATTTGGTTACATCTCCTCCTGAGGCGATCAGAGATTGTGCCACCATACAGCTATGCTCTGTTCCCATAGAGATCATACCTTTGTTTAAAATTAAACGATGTCCTCTAATGGGTGCATAGAATTTATAAATACGATTTCTAGATAATCCTTTATAAGGTAGACCTAAAGCGTTTCCCGCTGTAGTTCCTAGAAGACAACCAATTATAGATCTTAATTTGCGATCGCTCATATTACCATCAGGAAAATATTAATATTAGGTGGTATTTTCCTGTTCTAACTAAATTATGTATCTATTTTTATAGTTCCCACAAGTTAGCAATAATCGACGTTGATGAGTTGAAATATGAATCTATTTTTAGGTTTCTTAAGATAAATATTGCCTGGGCTTGAGATACGGGCATTATCGCTATAGTAGCGATCGCTCTATTAAGCTAATAACTTACAATTAATAACTAACCAATGAAAGATTTATATCCACCTATCGAACCTTACAATCAAGGCAAATTAAAAGTCTCTGGGCTACATACAGTTCACTACGAAGAATCTGGTAATCCTCAAGGCAAACCAGTAATATTTCTTCATGGTGGTCCTGGTGGAGGAATTGCCCCTATGTATCGGCAATATTTTGATCCTCAGCAATGGCGTATTGTTATCTTCGCTCAAAGAGGATGTGGACAAAGCACTCCATATGCAGAATTACGCGAAAATACTACCTGGGATTTGGTCAGCGATATTGAAAAGCTTAGACAGCATCTAAATATAGATCGGTGGGTAGTATTTGGTGGGAGTTGGGGCAGTACATTAGCTTTGGCATATAGCCAAACTCATCCAGATAGCTGTAAAGGTCTAATCTTGCGAGGCATATTTATGCTACGCCCATCAGAAATTCGCTGGTTTTACCAAGAGGGCGCAAGTAATATCTATCCTGACGCTTGGCAGGAGTATGTTAAGCCTATCCCGACCGCAGAAAGAGATGATTTATTATCTGCTTTTTACAAAAGGTTAACCAGTGAAGATGCCCAAATCCGTTTAGAGGCAGCCCGTGCTTGGTCAGTTTGGGAAGCCAGCACCAGCAAATTAATTCCTTCGCAAGCCAGTAAAGCTAGCTTTGGCAGGGCAGAATTTGCCGAGGCTTTTGCCCGCATTGAATGTCATTATTTTGTTAATAAAGGCTTTCTCAAGAGTGAAAATCAATTATTAGACAATGTTGATCGCATCCGCCATTTACCAGGGGTCATTGTTCAGGGCAGATATGATGTGGTCTGTCCCATGATTACCGCTTGGGAATTACATCAGGTTTGGACAGAAGCAGAATTTATCGTTATTGCCGATGCAGGACATTCTGTATCCGAGCCAGGAATTAAAGATGCTCTAATTAGGGCAAGCGATCGATTTGCTGCGTTATAGCTAAAAAACAAATAAAATAAGGAATGCTTTGTAAACTTAAACTTTTATGCTCCCGAATCGCATTCGACAAGCTATCTATGCTGCTCTGACAGCGATCGGCTTTGTCTTGACAAATTATTATTTAGTACAGTTCACCATTGCCACCAAAGGAGAATTGACCCTAGCTAACTTTCTTAACTTCGATATTGCTTTGTTTATCGAACAAGTTTATGCTAATTCCGCCTCCAGTTTTATTGGGATAGATGTAACTATTGCAGCCTTGTGTGCAATTGTGCTGATCGTGAGTGAAGGGCGACGGCTAAAAATGAGGTTATGGGGTCTTTACATTGTCGCTATTTTCTTAGTATCCTTTGGTTTTGGATTTCCGTTGTTTCTGTTCATGCGGGAGCGCAAGCAGATTGAATTGTTAGGTCTAGCAGGAGATATTCAAGACATTTCACCAACGTAAATAATCAATCGCTCTACCTTCAGCGATCGCCAGTTCCAACTTACAATAACGCTGACTCAATCTGCCTTCTCTCCACCCAAACTGTAATCTGATTTAGGGAAGATGCTAGGAATAGCCATTGTGGTCAACATAATCAGATTTGCCATCCAAAACAGTAAAACTAACCACAACAAACCAAGCCAAGGCTGAGGATAATTTATTAAATGTAACCCCGACCATAGTTGCCAAATGCGAAACCCCGTGTAAAGTGTTCCAATAATGACAACAACACTTTTACACAAAATACGACTTAAAACTGTTTCACTCGCCAACTGAACGACAACAGCCAATAAATAACAACTGAAAAAGACTCGTACAGTTGGCTCATTCCAGAAGACAATCCACATACATACGGGAAGAATTATCCCTATTAGCCCTGCTACTTTAGCCCAAACCCCAATAAATTGGATCTGTGCATCGTTAAAAGCCATTACTGAGTTTAATGGTAGTTTTCCTTTTTTGACTAACCAACCATAACTCACGCTTAAAAGAGTGGCGATCGCACAAAAAGAAAAGACTGTAAACCAGTTGTTAGGATTCATTGAATTATTATTTAACGTTTTCTGTTTTTTCTATCTTTATTTCTATCGTACTTACCGCATACTGTTCTTTCAATAATGCGATCGCTAGGCATCGCCGACTCCAAACTACAATAAATAAACTTAATTTTGCTGCCACTTAAAGCAAATGTAAATTTCTTTGGTTAGTAGTACAATGGTCAACTTTTAAGCAACAATAAAGATATCAGTAAATATACTGTTATTGTTTATGACGAGCCAGAAAGATGACTTATAAATTTCTACTAACAATATTTCTAACTAGCCTGAGTTCGATTGGTGGGTTGACACCAATAGCTTTTGCACAAGAACGCCCAGAATGTTACCTAATCGACAATTCTGGACAACTGACAGATTTAACCGATATCTGCAATGCTAGTCAGAAGCGATCGCCTAAGACAGACCCTGCTACCAGTGAGGGTCAGAATATTATTAACAATAATAATAATGTTAGTATCGACTCCAAACCTGTAGCTTCAAGGCTTTCGGCAGATGATAACGCATACATTTTAGGAGAAGATAATCTTTTTCTTGAGTCAAGCTTTGCCGATAGCACTTACTATATTGATAACGGAATAGGTACGGACTATACAGCATATATAAGACGCTATAAAGTTCCTCCTACTTCGATAGTCCGTGAGGCACTTAGAGAGCAGGTATTTCAATTTGGTACTTACCCCAATAGTATTACTTCAATTCTCAGACAAGGGCGAGGCAGAATTCCTTTTATTATTTATCGCTATCAAATTTGAGGCTAAAGTAGTTACGGGCGACACAAGGACGCGAAAAGACCTCGCGTCACGCGCCAAGAAAACTAACTGTAGTTTAGACTAAAAAAATCTACAGAATTAACCAAACTAGTGGCTATTGCGCCCAATAGCAGTCCTGATGACCACTAAGCAAGACCTTGAGTGCCAGAAATTGCGATCGCCAAAGTTTTTGCTGGCAATTTGCGATCAACTTATTGTTTTACAGAAGATCAAAAAGATTAAAGTTATAGCCAACACCCAAAAGTAATCCCACATCAGTATCATCTTCACCAAAGCCCAAATTAAGAATGAAGTTGCTTTAGGAGTTTTCAAACTGAAATAAGATCTTATTTTTATTTTTAATATAGAGATCGCATCTCTTTTAACTCAGCTTCAGTTGACTGCTAATCAAATATTTGCCAATTAAATTAATTTTTTCATTTTTTCAGCTTTTATTCATTTACTCTTCACGGCAGGGAACTATTTAAATAAGTGCCATTTTGTAGACCCTTATTTAAATTAATTTTGTTTATGGAAATTGTACGCCTGGTGTGAATTAAATTTTAGTAAGCTGAGGAGGATTGAAAAGTCAAAACATCAATCTCAAAATGACGACGCAAGAAAAGCCGCAAAGTATGAGAGGTCATTTTGAGTGCCATATGAGTAGCCAAGCCACCAA
>JBBSPC010000182.1:0-8394 GCA_038259125.1 Chroococcales cyanobacterium
GTAGCGCAACTTTTCTCACCGAGCTATCACCTTTCTTGATCGCACTAACTATCTTCTCTCGTAAATCTACAGAATAGGGCTTCATTTATTACCTATTTTTATAACACCTTATTTTCCCCTATTTAGATGCAAACCGCTGTAGTAGATATGGATACTAAAAATCTCTTCGTTGAGATTTTACGGGCGATTCTCTTTCACAGAGGCTTCGCCAACGACAAGCGGTTGTGGTTTTTAGAAGATCATTTGCCATCTTTATTTTCTCAGTCTTAAACACTCATTCTATAAGGAGAAGAGTAATGATTCAATCCAATCTATCCTCTACTGCTCAAGAAGCAGCGACCGATACCATTATCGAAATCGATCTCAATGTTCAAGCCAAGAAAGGGCCAGATTTGCGGAAAGATCATCCAAAAAGTCACGGCTTAGTTCGAGGAGAATTTATGGTTGCCGACGACATTCCCGAAGCACTGCAAGTGGGCATTTTTGCTCGAACCAAAACTTATCCAATCTGGGTTCGTTTCTCTAATGCTTCTGAAGCCGAGAAACGGGGCAAACTCAAATCCGATCTCGAACCAGATATTCGTGCTATGGCTATCAAACTTATGAACGTGGAGGGTGAAAAAGTGCTAGATGACGAGCGAGATACTCAGGATTTTCTCACGATCAATCATCCCGTTTTTATAGTCAGAGATGCCGAAGGATTTGCCAACTTAACGAAAGCCAGTGTCGGTCAGGCAACTGAAGCAGAACTGCAATCTTTAGAACCCACGTTTGCAGTCCTCAAAGACATCACTAGCAAACAAGTTACCAATCCACTGCTGATTCAATATTGGAGTACGACTCCCTATCAATTAGGCTCTCAGGCAATCAAGTATTCCCTGAAACCTCATCAGCAAGATACGCCTAATTTAACTTCCCATTCAGAACATTTTCTACACAAAGCAATGGTCAAATACCTATCAGAAGACATCAAAGATGCAACCTTTGACTTCTTGGTACAGTTCTATGTCAACGATGAGAAGACTCCTATTGAAGATCCGATGCAAGAGTGGAAAGAAGAAGACTCTCCCTTTATCAAAATGGCGACTGTCAGAATTCCCGCTCAGAAGTTTGACTTCGAGGAGCGCAAACGATTAGATGAAGGACTATCGTTTAACCCCTGGCATACCTTGCCCGAACATCAACCGCTAGGCAGCGTTAATCTCGCACGCAAAAAAGTCTACCAAAAAATTGCCAAGTCTCGCCGAGAAAGCATTCAAAGCCGTCTCAAAGAACCACAATCTTACAGTGAAATTATGGACGATCCTCAGTAACAACTCATGAAACAAGAGTCGTCGCGAGAGTCTTTGGTAAGTTTACTGTTACCACTCTCCCTTATTTTAGGATTAGTATTGCTGAGTCTGAATTCAGAGCAGACCGATCCAACTATTGAGTCCATTGGTGCATTAGATTGGTGGCTGAGAGTTACCATCGGATATCTGGCAGCAATGGCAGAAATTGCGGCAGCAGTTGTAATCGGTGGAGCGATCGCGCGCGGGATCTCGAACTATTTACGGCAGTTCTTCTCACGGCGACGGCAGCTTGATGTCAACGAGGCAATTCGTCTGCAATTGGGACGAGGGCTAGCACTGGGTTTAGAATTCACCATTGCCAGCGACATTCTTCGTTCGGGGGTTGCGCCGACGCGCCAAGACATTTCAAATTTAGCAGCAATCGTTCTCTTACGAACGTTACTTAACTACTTTTTAGCCAGAGAAATTCGACAAGGAGAGCAAAGCCGTTTGTCAGATAAAACTGTCGATCTTTAGCATCTACTGGTAATACATCTAGATTTTGGAGAAATAAATAGGATCATGAAAGCCTTAGAGGTCTTTTTATTTCTAACTAAATTAATCCCCTACACACAATAAAAAAGGAGAATGTCATGACTCAGTATGACTACATCGTAATTGGTGCGGGTTCGGCAGGCTGCGTTGTCGCCAACCGCTTGACAGAAGACAGTAATACAACCGTGTTATTACTTGAAGCTGGCAACTCAGATACCAAACCAGAGATTCAAATACCCTTAGAATGCACGCGCCTCCCAGGTACTGAAGTAGACTGGGGTTATTTCTCCGAACCAGAACCGTATCTAAATAACCGCCAAATCTTTTGTCCTCGTGGGAAAGTCTTGGGTGGCAGTAGTGCGATCAATTTCTTACTCTATACCAGAGGCAATCATCATGATTACGATCGCTGGGAGTCATTGGGAAATATTGGTTGGAGTTATCAAGATGTATTACCTTACTTCAAGAAATCTGAAAACCAGCAAAG
This sequence comes from Chroococcales cyanobacterium, assembly GCA_038259125.1. GTDB lineage: Bacteria > Cyanobacteriota > Cyanobacteriia > Cyanobacteriales > Xenococcaceae > Waterburya. The sequence continues at coordinate 2,314 of JBBSPC010000182.1, forward strand.
AGGTAAGTCGCAATATCACAGTATTGATGGTGAGTTAAGCGTTACCGATGTGATTTCCCCCGCTCCCATATCCCAAAGATTTATAGACGCAGCAGTGGCAATGGGATACGATCGCAATCCTGATTTCAACGGAATGCAGCAGGAAGGGGCAGGTTTTTTTCAGTTTACTGTTAAGGATGGCAAGTGGCATAGTGCTGCTGGGGCATTTCTGGTACCAATTCTCAATCGTCCTAATTTGACGACGATGACAGCGGCATTAATGACTCGACTGTTATTTGAAGGAACTCGAACTGTTGGAGTGGAATATCTGCATCAAGGAACGCTACACCAGGTGAGAGTCGAACGAGAAGTGATTTTAAATGCTGGGGCATTCGATTCACCCAAGTTGCTGATGCTTTCTGGGATCGGCGATCGAGAAAAACTAAAAGCATTAGGAATTTCTGTTGTCGTTGACTTGCCAGGTGTCGGTCAAAATTTGCAAGACCACATTATGGTTGCCGTACCCTATGAAGCAACGCAAAACTTACATACGGCAAACACCAGCAACGGAATCGCTGAAACTGGATTGTTTATGCATAGCAAGGGTAATTTAGACCCTGTTCCAGATTTAGAGCTAATCTTTGGTCCAATTCTGTGGGCACCTCCTGGCTATTCCAACTCTGGTTTAGGCTTTACGGGTCTAGTTGCGTTGACTCATCCTCAAAACATTGGTAATGTTAGTTTGCGATCGCTCGATCCTAATGACACACCGATCTTGCGAATGAACTACCTAGAAAGTGAATCCGATGTGCAAAAGCTAATTGAAGGAGTTAAATTAGTCCGCAAGTTATTTCATAGCAGTGCCTTTGATGAGTTTCGAGGTAGAGAGGTCGCGCCTGGTGCCGACGTGAGTGGCGATGAAGCCCTCGAAGCCTACATCCGAGAAACTTGCGGTACCGTATTTCATCCAGTCGGCACTTGTAAAATGGGAACCGATCCAATGGCGGTTGTAGACCCCGAATTACGGGTACATGGGGTTGAGGGGTTGCGCGTCGTCGATGCATCCATTATGCCAACGCTAATTACGGGACATACGAACGCGCCCACTATTGCGATCGGCGAAAAAGCAGCAGATTTAATCAAAACTACAGGTAGCATTTTAGAGCAAGCAAAGATAACCACTGCTAACTTATAATAAGCCATCTCGCAATTATCCCTCTTCTGTCAGTTTCCGAGAATTGAACTACAATAAAAAAAGTTTTCCGAAGCTGTGAGGTAAACAGGGAGATGGATGTAGAGTTGCAGATTCAGAAACATTTAAAGCGGTCACCTACACCTAGGGTTTCCATAACCCTCTTTTGTCAGACTCCGAAAACTTTTGTCATTTCTAAATTCTAGAGCCTTTATAGAGAAAAGAATTGAATTATGGTTTGTACAGATAAAATCACGCCTATGATACATAACGTCTTTTTATGTTGCCAGCTATAAAAAATAATAGATTAACCATAATCTGCATACTCATAGTTGTACAATTAACAGTTGTATTCTGCTAAACAGACTGTGATTGAACGCTATACCCTGCCCGAAATGGGCGAAATTTGGACTGACAACTATAAACTCAAGACATGGCTACAGGTAGAGATAGCAGTTTGCGAGGCACAAGCAGAACTAGGTTATACTCCCCAAGAAGCTGTAGATGAAATTAAAGCTAAAGCTAACTTCGATCCACAACGAGTATTAGAAATTGAAGCTGAAGTTCGCCATGACGTTATTGCTTTTCTGACCAACGTTAATGAATATGTAGGCGATGCAGGGAGGTATATTCATTTAGGATTGACCAGTTCTGATGTTTTGGATACTGGACTTGCTCTGCAAATGGTTATTAGTCTCAACCTGATTTTAGAAAAATTGGAAGAATTGACTCAGGCAATTCGTTACCAAGCACAGCAACACCGCTACACTGTCATGGTAGGAAGATCTCACGGAATTCACGCCGAACCAATTACCTTTGGCTTTAAGCTGGCTGGATGGCTAGCTGAAGTATTGCGGAATCGCGATCGCCTGGTAAGATTGCGTAAAGAAATTGCCGTCGGTAAGATTTCTGGGGCAGTAGGTACTTACGCCAATGTCGATCCCAAAATAGAAGCGATCGCCTGCCAAAAGTTAGGCTTAGAACCAGATTGCGCCTCAACTCAAGTAATCTCTCGCGATCGTCATGCCGACTATGTTCAGCAGTTGGCTCTTTTAACAGCCTCTATTGAACGCTTTGCCGTAGAAATTCGTAACCTTCAGCGTACAGATGTTTTAGAGGTAGAAGAATTTTTCTCCAAAAAGCAAAAAGGTTCTTCGGCGATGCCTCACAAACGCAACCCTATTCGTTCGGAAAGATTAACAGGAATGGCGCGTATTGTCCGTGGTAACGCGGTAGCAGCCTTAGAAAATGTCGCGCTATGGCATGAACGAGATATCTCTCACAGTTCCGTAGAACGAGTTATATTGCCCGATAGCTGTATCCTAACTCACTTTATGCTCAAGGAAATCACTGGCTTAGTCAAAAACCTGCTGGTATATCCTGAAAACATGAAGCGCAACATGAATGTCTATGGTGGTGTAATCTTTAGCCAACGAGTAATGTTAACCCTGGTAGAGAAAGGCATGAACCGAGAGGCAGCCTATCGCCTGGTTCAAGGATGCGCTCATGAGGCTTGGAACAAAATTGATGGCGATTTTCGTAAACTGATTTCTCAAGACGAGACAGTAACTAAAACTTTATCTAATGAGGAAATTGATGCCTGTTTCGATCCGAATCACCACTTGAAAAACCTAGATGAAATTTATCAACGTTTAGGAATTTAATTTTTCCTCAGTTTTGTAGTTGGGTTAGAAGTCAAACGTCTATTATTAGTTTTTAGTGATTAGTTTTTAGTTGGACTAATGTTTCAGTCCCGTAATTGGGATTAATAGGTTAGCGACTCTGGCTTTTTTAGGGTCGAGTTCTATACCTTTAGCAATGTTTCAGTCCCGTAATTGGGATTAATAGGTTAGCGACTCTAGATCCAGACGCGATCGGCTCGTAATGACACTTGTTTCAGTCCCGTAATTGGGATTAATAGGTTAGCGACTCCGCCATCCGAAACCATTATAATCATGACCTTTGACAGTCAAAAATGTCAAACTTCCACAAATCAGCTTTAAAATCAAAAATGAAATACGTATAATACAAAAACCAAAACGCCAAAACTATTTAATTGTCAAGGTTCTAGAGTTTTGTCGAACCTCTCAGGGATTACGTCCGCGCTTAGGTTCGACAGAAAAATCAAAAGATTTATAAAATGATTGTATCCTCATATTCTGGTTTTTGAGAACCATAGGCGATCGCTCATTTTGTTATTTCTTTCTTCCAGACATAAAGCAGCAGCACAAAGTTGAAAATGGTCGTTGAGATGTCTTCCCTGGCGACCTTTTTTGTATTCCAAGGGAATTAATACCCCAGCTTTTTCTTCTACCGCATCAATTACGCCATTTACCTTCAGGCGATCGCTCCATACCCATTGATGGCGATGGGTTACGATGTCCTCCTCTTGATGTGTACCTTCAACATCCACATTGCGATGAATATGACGACCTTGAAGGATGTATTCGTTGTCTGCCATCTCGCCTAGTTCGTATTCGATGTAAAAACGCCGCGGACAATATTCCCAGGCATTAAGATACGCCAGAGGTAGATAGTTATCATTCATATAATGTGTCTGATGTGTATAATTTTGTATGTAATGTACATATTTTGCGATTATGAAAACTAATATCGATTTGGACGATCGACTGATAGAGCAAGCTTTTGCCATCACGGGATTGAGAACTAAAAAGGAATTGGTTAATTTTGCTTTAGCCGAACTGGTCAAAAGAAATGCTAAGAAAAATTTACTAGATTTAGCGGGAGAAATTGAATTTGTGGATGGTTTCAGTACCGATACCATAAGACAAAACCGCTATGTTGTTGATTGATACTTCGATTTGGATAGAGGTATTACAAGATAAATCTAAAGTTAAAGCAGCCAAATTAAAAACAATAATTGCTGAACGAGATTACTATTTACCCATATTTACCAAAATGGAACTTTTGCAAGGGTGTAAAAATGAGGTTGAATGGACAAAATTAAGTTCTTATCTGACAACACAAAAATATCTCGAACCCGATTACGAATCTATTTGGGAAAATTCAGCCAGACTGTATTTTGAACTACGACGTAAAGGACTTACTATTCGTAGTAACATCGATTGTGCGATCGCTATTATTGCTATGGAGAATAATTTGATTCTCTATCATTGCGATCGAGATTTTGAAGCGATCGCACTTCATACCGTTCTCAAGCAAAAAAAGTTAAGTCTTAGAACTTGAAAACTGAACTCTGCCCATTCCCTTAGCAGTTTTACGTCCAATCCCTGAATAATTAGCAAAATTACTTAAAATACTGGCTATTTTTGCCTGTTCATTGTTTTTAAATTCATATCTTACCCAGCCTAATGAGCCTATTTCGGTTACTTCGGTTTCAATTACTTTGGTTTTGAGGTCGTAAGCTGCGGTCATGCCTTGCCACTCAATTTTAGGAAAGTGATATTCTGCTGGTGCAAAGGTGTTCCAGCGACGAAGTAGATTACTAAAAACTAATTCTGGCAAGGGGAAGGGTTGAATGCAACCATTGTGTTTAAAGCTAGTAGGAGAAATCAGTTTAAGATTAATTTCACTACAAGGTTTGCTGCGTTCTACTAATTCTTTGTATGTAGTCAATCGTGCTTGAGAATTTACATCGGGTAGGGAATCTACACCAATCAGAATAAATTTACGATTAGCTAAAAATATTTCTTTTTCTGCTTCTATTCCTTTTAGTAAAATCGGTAAAAGATACCCTTGCAAAAAATTCACTTTAAAGAATAACCGATTAGTATCTTTGCAATACCTTGACTTAGTAATTGGAAAATTGGTTTTGTTGATTAGTTCGGAAATACTTAAAGGCGATCGCTGACTATTATGAATTAAAGCAGATATTTCTGGTTTTCCTCTTTTTAGCCAAGTTAAAACTTGAGCGTGAATAGCACGATTCAAACCTGATGGTATCTTGCTATTATCTTCTACAGCAAGATTAACAACAGTAGAATGCAGTGAGTCTAAATTAAAAACCATATTTCAAAACTATTAACTATTTGCTTGAGACAGTACAGACTGTCCATATTTTGATCCTCTGGGTAATTTGGTGTCTGGTAACTCCCAGAAATCTCCCTCTAATTGTGCTTGGGAAACTAGACTTGATGGGGGCATCACTATCGGTTATACAGCAATAGTCGAGTTGATGAAGGTAAATCAATTGGGTTTAGAGGATGACGACAAATAAAAGTGCCAGATCTAGATTTGATATTTGAGATTTCTAACGGTTCGACTTCAATTTTTATTTTAGATGACCATTTCCCCAGCCTAATCCATTGCGGAATGTTAATCTTGTCTTTACTTATACTTCCGCAGCATTAGGGGGTTTAATTCCTTGATGATGACAATGTTTATCATAGTCGTGTAAAGTCGTTCCCAAACATAACAACTTTTTTTCTAAATCCGAAATAGCGAGATTTGGATTAAGATAGGAAATTAGATTCCATGCAGTAAGCAAGGCATTAAGCACATGAACGCATAGGTTTTGATCGCTTTTTTTTGACCAACTCTGAGCATTTTCTTTTGCATATTCGTCCCCAGCTTTCAGCAGAGTTTGATAAGTTATCTCCTCATCCCCTCCCATTGCTGGCGCAACAGAGAATTCTTTTTCTAAAGCTGGTAATATGGTTTCTATATAATCTTTTAGAATCGGCTCGATATCTGCAGGTAAAGTTTCTAACAGTAGATTTTGTAATAATGTAGTCATCTGTTTCAGTTATCAGTCATCAATTTTTTGCAGATTTGTTTTTGGCTGTTACCAATATAGAATCCATTTGAGATCTTTTGGGCGATCGCGTAGAATCAAGGCAAAGTAGAGAAATTTAAGTAAGCTGGGGCAAGAAATGGGATATTCAAGCGATTTGACAGATAAAGAGTGGAAAATTATTGAGCCGTTGTTA
>JBBSPC010000183.1:0-8325 GCA_038259125.1 Chroococcales cyanobacterium
ACCGAAGAAGAGTGGATAATCAAATGTATTAAATTAGCTCCTAATGCCCCAGAACAAAATCCAATAGAAGATGTGTGGTTACAAGGAAAAGAGATGTTAAGAAAGTACTGGAATATTTGTAAAAACTTTAAAATAGTCAAGATTTATTCAGTTTTCCTAAGCTATCAATGTATGGTTATTTCTCATAAATCATTCCTGATTGCTATATAATATTTGCGCTTATCAGACATTTTGTACGAAATTACAGGATGTATGAATGTATTTGCATCTAAGAATTTAGTTTTGGTACGTTGTTTTCGGTATTTTCTTTCAGTCATTTCTTGTTTTCCTCAGATTATTATTTTTTCTTTTGGAGGTAGAGGAAAAATATGTACAAAAGAAAAAAAATGGACAGACAATTAATAACAAAAAAGAAAAAATCCGAACCAAAATTTTCACCAAGTAGAGGCTTTTGAAGCCTTGACCAGCCTATCCCGACCAGTCACGGGTCAATATCGGAGATACCGCTAGGACTAAATTCTAACTTCGTTCCCATCCGCCCCGAAATCCTATAAGGGGTGCTTCATATCTTGATTATTAATAATCTGCGATACCCTGTCACCCTTTGATATCCAAAAGTTGGAGAAAATTAGCTTCGTCTCTTTTCTACTCTGCTGTACATGAAATTATAGAAATAATTCTGCACAATACACTGCAAATTAATGTGCGAACGGGTTTCTAGAATCTGTTGATAGTCCTACTCCTTCAAAAGAAAAAATAATAAAAATAAGGACTAAATAAAGATAATTAAAACATTTGAAGACATTGAAATTTTTGCTCACAACTTAATTGAAAAGACTGCTAAAGTTGCTGTAAGTATTACTAAAGCGATAGTAACGCTTTTGTGTCTAGGCGCAAGTATTAGTTTTAAGCTTGGAGTTAAATTACGTAAAGCTGCTGATAACTACAACCAAGAACAAACTATTAATAATAGTGGTGAAACTAGCACTGTTGAGGATAAAGAATATACTACTACCACTGAAGTTCTAGACATTACTGAAAATATAATAGATTTAGTTAAAACTATTAATTTTGTAAAGCCATTAGTAACACCTAATTATATGGAGAGCTTCATTAGTACTGAACTCCAAGATGAGCTATCTAAAACCTATTTAAAGAGCATAAGTTACCAGTTACCTAAGAACAAGCGCACTAAGAAGGGATACATTAGGCATAAAGACCTTGGGATATTACAAGAACATTATCCAGTTCTTAAAGCTACAGGTTATTTGCACTAAAGCATAGCACTACTACTAAAAATTCAATAGATAAAAGGTGGAGTAAAATCCACCTCTATCAAAATGGTTTTGTAGATACATTGGTTTACCTGAAAAACACATCATTGTTCGCAATTTATACTGCAACTTTTTTCTATAGAATATTCCTCAAAAGAAAAAATAAATGAGGACTAAAATGTTAAAAGATAGTATAAATACAGTGATAGATTGGAACTAATTCGCAATTCTCTGTCGGCAGACATCATAGATAAAGACTCTGTGTCAGATATCCTAAATGAGATTGCCTTACAAGACTGCGACCATGAAATTGTGGTCAATACTTTGGAAATAATACATGATTTTGAAATTGAGAAATCAGATTCTCTCAAGCACAACCTCTTTAATCTTTATCTATGTAACTTGCAAGAAGAATTCCAGTCAAAACTAAGGAACAAATATAATTTTTTAGATTAAATTTATAATAAGACATCTATTTTTTTTTCAGATAATTATAATCCAGTTTTAATTCAGGTATTTTCAAAAAAACTGTGATTTCAGTCATTTAAATGCGTTTGTTATTGCAGATATATCTGCTTATGAATCTTTATAACTTTTCTAAATATATTTTTTTTACCTTACTTAAGTCTAAAGCTGAACCAACTTGTTTACCCTTTGTATTTATATATCTAAAAAAATCACCAACTTTTACCAATGCCAACCCTTTATCAAAAGGATTACAAATATCAAATTCAGATGAAATTACAACAAGTTCTTTTGTGTTTAAATACCTGCACTTACCACCATTTAATATAACTAACATGTCGTCAGATAATGAACTATAGTCAACATCATCAAAAACAATTGGTAAAAAAATACGATTTTTTATATTCAGAAAACCAGTTTTGCCTCCAATGCTCACATCAAACAAGTTTTCATTAACACCAAAAATTGAATCTAATATAGGGTCTAATACAACTCGACCCATTTTATCTATGTACCCCCATTTATTATCTACTTCAAATCGTGCTAAACCTTCTGAAAAATCTTCTACATAGTCAAAACTATTACTGAATAATTTACGACCATCTTTGTCTATAAAAAACCAGTTATAACCATCACTTACACGTGCTACACCATCAATGAATTCACCAGCCGCCATAAATTTTGGCTCAATTACAATATTACCTTGTTTTATCTATATAACCTTTTAGAGGTATATCACCTGGTACGCCATCTACATATACCCTTGATAAACCATCATAAAAGTTATTAACACTTTTGAACTTTGGTTCGATTACAATCTGACCTTTTTGGTCTATAAAACCAAATTTGTCGCCTACTTTTACTTTAGCTAACCCTTCAGAAAAATTATTAACATCATCAAATTGCGGTTTTGCAATAACACGACCGCTTTGGTCTATAAACCCCCATTTACCTTCTAATTCTACAGCAGCTAACCCTTCCGAAAATCTATATATAGTATCAAATTGTGGTTTTACTAATATACGCCCGTTTGAGTCTATAACTCCTGATTTATCACCTATTTTTACCTCTAATAACCCTTCCTTTGATAATACTGAAATAGAATCATATTTTGGTTCGACAATAAATTTTCCTTCTCTATTAATTAAACCATCACCATCTTTTGTGTTTAATATTAAATTAAACTTATCTTCAGAAATAGCGAAGTAATCTGAAAATCCACTAACAGAAACATCGGCATAATCAAAATATTTTGGTTGAACAATAAATATACCATCTTTATTTATCAGACCCCATTTGTCGCCTAACTTTACTTCAAAAAATCCGTGGTCAAAGTTATATATACCATCAAATTTAGGTGTAATAACCATGCGACCATATTCATTTATAAAACCCCATTTACCAGCGACTTCTACAGCAGCTAAACCTTCATGAAAATCATAAGCCCCATCAAATTGGTAGTCGATGATAACGCAGGGTAATCGCATCAAACACAGAAGTAGAAAGAATGGGAAAATAAGATATTTATTCCCATGACTAAAGAGTCTTTGAGAGAGTCGATAGAAAAGTATTTTGGCAAGATACCAGACCAGAGGGTTATTACAAGAAGCTCGCACAAATTAGTAGACATAATCGCCATAGCAGTTTTAGGGATACTATGTGGCGCAGATGGATGGGTAGGAATAGAAACTTATGGTAAGGCAAAAGAAGGGTGGCTTAAAACTTTTCTCGAACTGCCAAATGGAATTCCATCACACGATACATTTGGCAGAGTATTCAGCCAGCTAGACCCTGAGATTTTAGAAAGTAACTTTCAATCTGGGGTGAAAATTATAGCTGGAAAATTGGGACTTAAAATCATAGCGATCGATGGCAAAAGTATTAATGGCTCTTACGACCGCGAAAGTTCATTAAAATCATTAGTAATGGTCAGTGCCTGGTCGAGCAGTCACAAACTGGTATTAGGGCAGGTAGCAGTAGAGCAGAAATCGAACGAGATTAAAGCGATTCCAATTCTACTCGAACAGCTAGATTTAAAAGGGGGAATTGTCACTACAGATGCGATGGGGACTCAAACATCAATTGCCAAACCAATACAAGAAGCAGGAGCAGAATATATTTTAGCTCTCAAAGCAAATCATCCTACATTAGCCAAAGATGCTTGGAGTTGGTTTGACAAACATCAAAATGGGCTTGAGAAGAGTCAAGTCTATACCAGCGAATTTATTTGTGAAGCTGGACATCACCGTATTGAAAAGCGTTGCTTCTTTTCCGTTTCAGTAGAGCAAGTATTTAAGCAATCGAGAATTGAACAATGGGCTGGACTTCAAACATTAGTCGTTGAACAGAGTAGTCGCCAGCTTTGGAACAAAACTACTCATAGCTTAAGATTTTTTCTTAGTTCCCTCGAACCTAAGTTTGCTGATTTTCCTGGTTCAATTCGTAGTCATTGGGGAATTGAAAACCAGCTACATTGGTGTCTTGATGTAATTTTTTCCGAAGATGATTCTCGCATTCGCAAGGCGGCTTTTTTGTATGAATATTCACACAAAAAACGCGCCGCCAAGATCATGCTCCTAGGAATATGACTATCTTGAAAAGACTGGCTCTCAATTTGCTACGCCAAGACACCTCCAAAGGTAGTCTAAAGATGAAACGTTATCAAGCTGGCTTGAATAATAATTTTCTGCTTCAGATTCTATCTAATTCTGGCATATTTTGACTTGATATTTTGATGCGATTACCCTGAACCAAGAACTTATCGAAATAAAGCGAGAAAAGATTATTTAAAAATTGCGAAAAAACGCCGTTGATCTCGAAAAGAAAGAACGGAGGCTATCTTCAAACAACTACAATATATAAAAAGAAATTTGTCTCACATAGACAATTTAATTAATTCAGGAGTTGAGTTAAGTAGTTTAAGTCCAAGAAAATATAAAATCTTGTTGGTAATAACAGAAGTTTATCGTCAACAATTGTGGATGTATGAGAATAAATCGAAGAGAATTGACAATAGAATTGTTAGTATCGCCCAACCTCATATTCGCCCTATAGTGAGAGGAAAAGCAGGAAAACCTGTAGAGTTTGGAGCAAAACTTTCAGTAAGCTGTTTTGATAACTATGTATTTTTAGACCATTTAAGTTGGGATAATTTTAATGAGTCGGGAGATTTACAAAAACAAGTAGAAGAATATAAAAACTACACTAAATATTACCCATCATCAGTCCATGTAGATAAAATTTATCGGACTAGAGCCAATAGAGCCTGCTGTAAAGAAAGAGGAATTAGAATTAGTGGTTTACCATTAGGAAGACCACCTAAAAATGTTAGTAAAGAAAGCAAAAAACAAGCAGATTTAGATGAAAGATTTCGTAATATTATTGAAGAAAAATTTGGTCAAGCTAAAAGACGTTATAGTCTCAATTGTATTATGTCAAAACTCACCTTTACTTCAGAAACTTCTATTGCAATTATATTTTTAGTAATGAATCTTTTCCGCCTGCTTCGGCAGGTTAACTGTCTTTTTTGTCTTTTTTTCTTAACAAGTACAAAGTCGGCTTAATTCTCGCTTTTTCTATTATCAAAGTTGATATTAAAGCCTAGTTTTTAACAGAAAAACTTATGTTTTAGTTAAGCTGATTCTTGTGAATTTTTTAGGTTACTTTTTCAGCTAATTCTAAATAAAGCTTATAAAAATAGGTCGTGATGAAAGAACCACAAAAAAACACGCTGAACATTGACGCGGGAACGATAGTTGGCTCATTTGCCAACCAATATTCTGCCGATTAAGTCCTTAACCACAGGGACTAATAACCAGAATCTCTGTCCTTTAGGGCAGAGAGTGTCAATTTGTCAGGGTATCTGGTGAATCGATGCTTGGTGCTGGCATTCATCCTGGGGATTTACTAATAGTCGATCGCTCTATGGTCGCCCGTGATGGCAAGATTGTAATTGCCGTAGTCAACGGTGAACTACTCGTCAAACGGCTTAAAATTGAAGGAACGCAACCATACTTAGTTGCCGAACATCCCGATTACCCAGAACTTAAAATAACTGAGGCGATGGACTTTCAAATCTGGGGTGTAGTTACTAGCGTTATTCATTCAGTGTGAAATATGTGCGGTAGATTTAGTCTGGAGACAACCAAGGCAGAAATAGCCAAAGAGTTCAAGTGTGCATCTGTAGCTTACAATTACGATCGCTATAATATTGCACCATCTCAAGATATTACTGTGGTCATAAATGGAGGTGAAAGTAACGAAGCGGTAGAAATGCGCTGGGGTTTAATTCCCAGTTGGGTCAAGAGTTTAGATTCTTGGAAGAGCAATTTAATTAATGCTCGTGTGGAAACAGTTGGAGAAAAACCGAGCTTTAGAAGCGCGTTCAAGCATCGTCCTGGTTTAATCCCCACTTCAGGATTTTATGAATGGAGTAAAGATAAACAACCTCACTTTTTTCGTCTCAAAGACCATCAACTGTTTGCCCTAGCAGGATTATGGGAATCATGGAGTAATGGCGAAGACGAACTAGTTAGCTGCACCATTTTAACGACCAAAGCAAATACCGAAGCAGCCAAAGTTCATCATCGAATGCCAGTAATTATTCCCACAAAGTATTACGATCTTTGGCTAGGAGATGTGGATGAGCGCAAGGAACTAATTGAAGCTTTGCCCGAAGTCGAACTGCAACTTTATCCTGTCAGTAAAAAGGTTAACAGTCCTAAAAATGATAGTCCTGACTGTATCGAACCAATATGATCTCAAGAGTTCTCAAGCCCAGCACCAAGAACATTGCTTTGATTGACTGTAATAATTTCTATGTTTCTTGTGAGAGAGTATTCAATCCTGCCTTAATTGGCAAAAGATTTGGGTATAGCGATGGGCGTACCCTTGTTTAAAATTAGGTCGAAGATCGAGAAGCATTCGATTGAGGTCTATTCCTCTAACTATGTTCTGTATGGTGATATGTCAGCCAAAGTGATGGCAACTTTGTCCCACTTTAGTTTTGATGTGGAAATCTATTCGATTGATGAGGCTTTTGTAGATTTATCTTGGCTCTCAGGTGAAAAGTTAAGAAAGTATGCGATCGCCATTCGAGCGACGGTGATGATGTGGACGGGCATACCGATATCAATCGGCATTGCACCAACTAAAACCCTCGCTAAAGTTTGTAATCGAGTAGCTAAGAAACAAAGTCAACATTGCGGAGTATTTATCTATCCACACTTAGAAGCAGAACGAGAAGCTGTATTGAAAGCGATCGCGGTAGAGGATATCTGGGGCATCGGTAGACAATACGACACTTGGTTGAGAAACGAAATTATCAACAACGCGCTCTTATTAAGAGATACGCCAGAATGGATGATTCAAAAGAAAATGGGAATAGTTGGAGTTCGCTTACTGCGGGAACTCAACGGTATATCCTGTTTGGATTTAGAGCTTCAACCAAAACCGAAGAAGCGGCAAGACCCCGCGTCGCCGACAGAGCGGGTGGAAACGGCTCTGTTTAAGAGCCTTGTTCCACACCCGCTAGCAAGGGAATGCTTGCCAAGACAGGCTACCTGTATATCTAGATCCTTTAGACATCCAGTAAAATCTTTAGAGCAAATATCTGAAGCGATCGCTACTCATACGACACAGCGCATACGCGCAGATCGTCGTCTTCGACGACTGGCGACGCTACCGCGTCGCGTGCAGCAGCAAAGCTAAGAAAACAAAAGCAAAGTACGACGGCAATAACCATATTTATCTTGACTAGTCGGTTTAAAGACAATTATTATTCCAATTCAATTACTTTACCCCTACCAGTTGCCAGTAATCGAACCTCAGAATTAATCAATGCAGCCCTACGAGGTTTGGAGTTAATCTATCGCCATGGCTATGAATATAAGAAAGCTGGAGTAATCATGCAGGGACTACAGCCAGAGAATGTACAACAAGGAAATGTTTTTTTACCAGAATATCAGTCAGATAAGCAGCAAAAGCTAATGGAGACAGTAGATCGCCTCAATGCAACTATGGGCAAGAATACGGTGTTTTGGGCTAAGAGTGGAATTAATCAATCTTGGGCGACTAAAAGAGAAAATATCAGCCCTAGATATACGACATCATGGTCTGAACTACCCATCGTTAAGGCATCTTTCTTTGGCAAGTAAATCAACTAAAAACTAGCAGAAAATTTAGTTTGATTTCAGGGCAGAAACCACTGTCTCAAATGGGTGAAAACCAGATATGATAAGCTTTTCGCTTTTTAATATAATAAAAACAACGCAGTGAAATAAAGAGTATATATCTGCAACTTAAATAGTTTATGAAAATACAATCATCGGTACTAGTTCCTCTTGGTTTTGGTAAGTATGTACGTAGCGATCGCGTAACTGCTTTAGTCCCAATTGAAGAAGAAAGAGGTTCGGGAAGACGTACCTTTGTTTATTTAGAAGGTGAAGAGTTACCGATAGTTGCATCTCGTTCCGAGTCAACTATTGTACGGGATATTGTTATTGAACCCAAAGAAATTACTCAATCTCGACAACAACAAGAAATCTTACGAGATTTACTTAGCGATTTGAGTCAGATTAACGGTACT
>JBBSPC010000184.1:0-8319 GCA_038259125.1 Chroococcales cyanobacterium
ACAAGTCCTTTCTGGGTATCAGGAAAGAGATGAAGAGAAAAGAACAGAATTTAGGGCTAAATTAAAGAAAAAAGAATTCCGCAATTTGGTCTATGTGGATGAAGCGGGATTTGATAACCGAAATGATTATCCATACGGTTTACGATCCTTTTCCTGTAGTTGAACACTACAAAAAATTAAAAATGTTTTGATAGAAAAATGTTTTCACTATGTTCAATATTTATCAATCCATTCTGGTACACCGCTAAGAATTCCCCGTAGCTGAGTCAAAGGTTCTCCTACCTTAATACCATATTTGGTAATTTTAAATTCTCTTAAAGTCCGCTCAAAATCCGATACCCTTTTCTTCAATACACCGATCGCCTTACGTAACTGACCGTCTAATTCTAGATAACGCAGAAAAATCAAATTATCTGCTAAATAAGAAAGTCCTCCCTCGGTGACGCTAAATTCTCCTCCTGCAATGGTATGGGTTTCGTTAATTAAAATAACCGTCACTCCCATATTTTTCAGATACTGACAAAGAGAATGTAGCTGACGCACCAAATCTTCTCCCTGCATAGAGAGTTTATAGCCAGATGTACTATCAATCATTACTATTTGGGCATTGTTTTGCTCTACTTCGGTACGGACTAAATGGACAAATTGATTAGGTGTATACTGGAGTGGCTCAACGGAAATCACCTCTAGAGTACCGCGCTCGAGCATGGCATGAGCGGGAATATTAATTGCTTCACAACGTCTGAGCAAAGTTTCTGTTCCTTCTTCAAAAGCATAAACGACCGAACGCTCTCCCTTACCCGCAGCTTCTTTCATAAACTGCATCCCAAAGGTTGATTTACCAACTCCTGATGGTCCAGTAATAATGGTGGTTGTTCCTCGTTCAATACCGCCGTGGAGTAATTCGTCAATTTCGGGAATACCGGCCGAAATAGCTTCTGGTTGAAACTCGCGCTGAAGAGTTTCGGGAACTAAACGAGGAAAAACTTTCATGCCGCGATCGCTTAAACTCAGATCGTGAATGCCTTTGGCAAAATCAGAACCGCGAAATTTATTGACTTTGATCGTGCGTCTATCCGAGGTCATCTGTAGCTCAACCACCCCGTCACTCATAAACTGTAGGTCATCATCAGGATAGCGATCGCTTCCTTCAGAAGTAAACAAAAGAGTGATGTTGCGTTCCAACATATAGCGCAAAAAAGACCGCACCTGTTTACGAAATGAGAAAGCATCTGCTGTCAAAAAGCGAAATTGGGTTATGGCATCTAAGAAGATGCGTTGTGGCTTGATGCGATCGACAGCATCAATAATTTTTTGGGTTATGGGTGCTTTTTCTACTTCAGCAGGAGAAAAAATATCGTAGCTTTGATCTTCGCTAAAAAACTCTTCTGTGGGACTGAGATCGAGAAACTCCACTCGCTCTAAAGACATTCCTATTGATTGGGCGTTACCCCGCAGCCTAGCTTCTGATTCACTAAAGCTAATAAATAATGATATTTCTCCTTGAGCAATGCCAGCACTAAGAAAATGAAATCCTAGAGTAGTTTTACCGCTACCTGGTTGACCTTTAATTAAATAAGCTTGGTGAGTAATTAAGCCGCCTACGAGAATTTCGTCTAAGCCATCTATGCCAGTAGAAATGCGTTTTGTAGCCATCTAAATGCTTTAAAATTGTGCTAGTGAATATTTTATCTGGCTTACGCCCGTAGATTTCAAAGATACTGCTTACATTAATTGATTATGCCCAATATTCATTAATATTGCTTATTTTTGCCTTAAAAATACTTTAATTGCCAGCAATTTTAACACCAACTGGCAGACAAATAGTAAAGCAAGTCTTATTGGGTTCAGACTCTAGATAAATAGCCCCACGATGACGATTTTCCACAATGCGTCGAACATTATCCAAACCCAAGCCAGAACCTTTACCTACAGATTTGGTAGTAAAAAATGGCTCAAAAATACGAGATTTGATTTCAGGCGGAATACCTGTTCCAGAGTCGATAATTTGTATTTTTAAACGCTCATTTTCATTCAAAGTAACGATCTCAATTGTTCCTTTGTCGTCGATCGCATCGATCGCATTATCGATTAGGTTAGTCCAAACTTGATTTAGTTCACTTCCATAAGCTTGAATTTGGGGAAGAGTGCGATCGTAAACGCGGTTGATTTTAATTCCTTGTTTTAATTTATGAGACAATAATTGCAGAGTGTCTTCTAAGCCTTGATGAACATCAACTAGCTGTTTAGCACCACGATCCAAGTGGGAATAAGAACGCATAGACTGAACTAGCCCAGAAACTCGCTCCGCACCCCGCAATCCTGATTGAATCATCATCATTACTTCAAAAGACAAAGCCAACCAGCGCAAACCCATATCTCGCAATTCCGTAGGATCGTCCCGCCAACGGGACATCAGCCGCTCTAGAATCTGTGTTTCTACATTCCCTGCTGCTAAAGGTTCTGATAGCTTCCAAGCATCTTTAACCCCGTATTCTTCAAGCCACTCCAGAATTGCGTCTTCGCGATCCATCATGGTTAGAGGTTTAGAGCGATTATTAATAATAAACTTATAGCCATCGTCTCTAACCTTAAGCCATTGTTCTGTATGCTCATCATCTACATTATGTTGTCCATAAACCAAGTTCATGCGCTGCAATTCCAGCATGGCGGGGGTAATGTCTTTAAGAGCGCGAACAACCGCAGCAGCAGGATTATTGAGTTCGTGAGCTAAACCAGCAGCTAATGTACCCAAGGCTGCCATTTTCTCGCGATTTTGCACAAATGACTCTAATCCTCGCACTCGATTTTGTACTGTCTTGAATATTGTTCTTTCAAAATCACGGCATTCGTGTACTATCTCCAGAAAATCTGACCCATTAATTTCGTATAAGCAACAGTCAGTCAAAGCCTGTAGGGTAACAGGGACAAGATCGTCGCTGAGAATCTGGATTTCCCCAAAGAAAGAAAGATTTTGATGCTGCCCCACAGGTATTTGTAAGCCTTCGCTCAATCGAGTAACACTGATGCTGCCTGAAAGCATAATAAAAAAGCCCCTTCCAGGATCTCCTTCTCTAACTAAGATTTCTCCTTTCTTAAGCTTTATTTCTGTAGCGCGATCGCAAATCCACTCCAGGCGATCGCTGGGTAATTTCTGAAATAGTTCCAGCCTCAAAAGTTCTTGTGAACACAGCATGACAAAATATCCTGAAAAATAGTAAATACTAGTGTTTTAAGAGAACTCATCGTTGTGACCTTATTTCTGTAGATACGCGCACCACTTAGCAGCTAAAGAAATATCCGTAAAAGGTATTTGTCTAGTTGGTTCTTGGTCAACAAAGCTAAATTCTAAGGCGGTTTTACCCTTATGAGGAAGATTATTGAGTTCTTCTGAACTGTTTGAGGTAATGCCTACAGGTTTATCGTTTACCAATAAGTTAATCTCTTTGACTCGATCTAAAGAAAAGCTATCTAAGTCAATCATTCCTTTGCGGGTGGGCTTGCCCCAGATAATTTGACGATTTTTGACACCCAGAACGGAGTAGATATCAAACTTGGCAGTATCAAAATCTTCTGCCCAAATTTTATAAGCTTCTACCTTTTGATACTCATTCCAGCCGCTCCACGCCAACCAAATAAACGCTCCCAATAAGGGCAGCCATAATAGTCCTCTTTCCATGCTTTAGATTAAATTTCCTCAGTGACTTGTTTTGTAGGGGCGAACAGCCGTTCGCCCCTACAATTAATTTTCAACTTCAATAATTCCACCGCCAAGAACCATTTCTCCGCTATAAAACACCGCTGCTTGACCAGGAGTTACGCCAAACTGATGTTCGGCGAACATAACTTTGATCCGAGAATTTTCAATAGGAATTATTTGGGCAGAGACAGATTTTGAGCGATAGCGAATTTGGACTTCAGCTTGAATTGGGGCAGTCGGTTCGGCAATAGAAACCCAGTTAAGCCTCGAAACAGTACATTCTAAGCGTCCTCCAGCATGGCGATCGCCTACCACAACCCGATTCATCACCGCGTCTAACTTGACTACGTACAAAGGTTCGGGTGCAGCAATGCCTAAACCCCTTCTTTGCCCAATGGTGTAGTGATGAATGCCTGTATGTTTACCCAAGACATTGCCCGTCATATCCACAATATCTCCTTCTTTTTGGTTGATATAGCGGTCTAAAAAGGTTTGCATCGAGCCATGAGCTTCTACTAAGCACAGGTCTTGGCTTTCGGGCTTGTCTGCTGTGGCTAAACCAAATTCTGCTGCCACTCGGCGAGTTTCTTCTTTAGTTTGATTTCCCAGAGGAAAAACTGAACCTGCCAGCAATTCTTGAGTGAGATCGTAGAGAAAATAAGACTGATCCTTGTGGCGATCTACGGCTCTTAGAAGCTGATAGCGATCGCTTTGGCGATCGTAATTAATACGAGCATAATGACCCGTGGCAATTTTATCTGTGCTTAATTCTTTTTTGGCGTAGTCCAACATGGGCGAAAACTTCACCGCTCGATTGCATTGAGAACAAGGTAGGGGAGTAATTCCTGCTTCATAACCGCTAACTAGAAAATCAATAATATTTTCTTGGAATACATCTCGACTATCGACAATATGGTGAGGAATTTCTAATTCTTCACACAGTCGTGCAGCATCCACCATCCCTTCTGAGCAGCACTGACCTTTACCCTTCATTAACCAGAGGGTAAGACCAATTACTTCGTAACCTTGATGATGTAATGTGGCAGCAGCAACAGAACTGTCAACTCCGCCAGACAAGCCGACAACGACCTTATTCATGGAACTAATGGAAAAATACTAAACTTCTATGATTATAATTTTGAGGATACTTGCTAGACCAAAGCTTCCCCTGTTTAACGAGCATAATTTAAACCTGTGCGTTCAAAAATAAGCCTGCTTTGTATACGATATCTTATTTTAATAACTTGATGGGAAATCCCCATTAACAGGATGACTATTCTTAAAAGTAAATAAAATTTCAAAAGCGATCGCTTACTCCGAAAAATTTCAATTTTATTGGGGCTTGGGGTATCGTATCAAGCCATCTGGTGATAATTATTCGAGTAAATTTGGTGAGAGTAAAATTGTACGTTCACATCTCTGTAATTTTGGCTGTGTACTAATTTGCATTCAAAAAGCAGCAGATTAATGGCAAAATAGAGAATGATAGTTGCGATCGCCATTAGGAGTTACGCAAGACGGTCAAGGGTAAAGATGCCCTGGTAAGAATATTGTTTAAAACAACTCGTTTACTGTATCGTGAGTTATTGTCCCAAATTAAATCTTAGATAGATGTACCAAGGAAGTATAAAAGAGTTACATCAGCAACTAGTCAACAAAGAACGTTCGGCAGTCGAAATTGCCCAGGCGACTTTAAAACAGATTGAAACAGTCGAACCAAAAGTAAAGGCGTTTTTGACTGTAACTGCTGACGAAGCTCTAGCCACTGCCCAAGAAGTAGATGACAAAATTGCAGCCGGGGAATCTATTGGCATACTAGAAGGCATTCCTGTGGGTGTTAAAGATAATATGTGTACCAAAGGGATTAAAACTACCTGCGCTTCGCAGATTTTGGCTAACTTTGTGCCTCCTTATGAATCTACCGTCACCCAAAAATTAAAGGATGCAGGTGCGGTACTTGTGGGTAAAACAAATCTAGATGAATTTGCTATGGGAGGCTCTACAGAAAACTCTAGTTTTCAGGTGACAGCCAATCCTTGGGATTTAGAAAGAGTGCCTGGAGGTTCTTCTGGTGGTTCGGCTGCTGCTGTTGCTGCTGGAGAGTGTGTAGTTTCTCTCGGTTCAGATACAGGTGGTTCAATTCGCCAGCCAGCTTCTCTTTGTGGGGTAGTGGGAATGAAGCCAACTTATGGTCTAGTCTCTCGTTTTGGCTTGGTGGCTTTTGGTTCATCTTTAGATCAAATTGGACCATTTGCTCGTAATGTAGAAGATGCTGCAATTGTGCTGAGGGAAATCGCCGGACACGATCCTAATGATTCTACTAGTCTGAAGATAAATATTCCTGACTATACTCAATATCTGCAACCAAAACTCAAAAAAGGCTTGAAAGTAGGCATTATCACTGAAACTTTTGAGGAAGGATTAGATCCTGTAGTTGCAGAAACAGTCAAAAAAGCGATCGCCCAATTAGAAGAATTAGGGGCAGAAGTTAAAGAGATTTCTTGTCCCCGCTTTCGTTATGGTATAGCAGCATATTATATTATTGCTCCTTCAGAAGCCTCAGCAAATTTAGCTCGTTATGATGCTGTTAAATATGGTTTGCGCCAAGAATCAGACAACCTGCTAGAAATGTATACCAATACTCGCGCTGCTGGTTTTGGGGCGGAAGTAAAACGGCGCATAATGATTGGTACTTATGCACTTTCTTCAGGATATTACGACGCTTATTATCTCAAGGCACAAAAGGTTCGTACCCTAATTAAACAAGATTTTGAACAGGCATTTGCAGATGTAGATGTTTTGGTTGCACCTACTGCGCCGACAACAGCATTTAAAGCAGGAGATAAAACTACAGATCCCTTAAGTATGTATCTTCTAGATTTAATGACTATTCCTGTTAACTTGGCAGGTTTACCAGGCATGAGTATTCCCTGTGGTTTTGACGAGGGAGGTTTGCCCATTGGTTTACAGTTGATTAGTAATGTCTTGCGAGAAGATATTCTATTTCATACAGCTTATGCCTACGAACAAGCAACCCAATGGCATAAGCGACAACCAAAGATTTAGCAGGGATGAGGGATGAGGGATGAGGAGAAAGTAATAGGTAATAACTACCTTCCCTATTCCCCTACTTGTCATACTCAAATATCGTCGGGCATTACCCAGTTAGGTGGTTCTGATATCTTTTTCATTCTGGCTATCTCTGCCATTTCTAGCATTTTGTCTAAAGAAGTCTTTTTAATAAAATTAGAGGCTTCATTTTTATACTCAGTATTCGGACAGAGATCGCCTAAAACGCAGCCATTAGCGCAATCTACAGCGCAATTTACTTGATCGGGGTTCATGTTCTCATTCTAAAATTCGTCTTCAAATATTTTAGTATTTTCTAGCTGCCGTATAGTAAACTACAAAGTTATATTGTGCTTAGGAAGATGATTAGTAGTGATTCAGCAACTAGCTTTTTAAGAAATTTTATTTACTTAACAGTAAGTGATCGCATCCTTTCAAAATTAAATTTATCGCTTATATTATTGAATTATTTTATATTTGTTTAGTTTAAGATAGTAAACTCTATACAAATATTTTTTTATGGATTTTTTCTTTTTATTAATTTTATTATTTTCTCCAGCTTTCATATTAGCTCGCTTAACTTTGAGTGTACCTGTAAAATATTTGGGATTATATACTAGCTGGATTACATTATTCATAATTTTATCTTATGTTGAAATTCTCAAAATTCCTCAAGAAGAAAATTATGGAATTTTGTCAAGAGTACTAATTATTAATGCTGTAATCATATACTTTTTTGTCATAATAAACATTACAAAAGAGCAAGAAAGGAAAGAAACGAATAGTATTTACTCAAGCTTATTAACAAGAACATCAGATATCCAGGTAAAGCTAAGATACTTGACTTTTTCTGTTTATGGTTTTACAGCATCTTATCTTTTAAATTTATTTTATGGAGATATATTAGCTGGTTTACAGTAAGCCTGGATAGCTTATCTGCTGGCGACTATAGGAATTATCATTGTGGCTTATATTCCTGAGTTTATTCCACTTGAAGAATTTGAAAACAAAAAAATAATTAAAAGGTGTTTTCAATTTTCTGCCTATAGTTTTTGTATGACAATGTTGTATTTGTTATTTTTCAGCCTTAGTTTTCCTAATACAATTATTAAACAAACTAATCAAATAATTTACAATCATGTTGGCAGTGTTTCAGCTTATTGTATTCAAGTAGTCGCTGCCTCTGGCGTGCCTAAATACAGATATAATAATGTAACAACACTGCTGTCACTGTCTCCTTTGACTATGCAATCGAAAGCTGAAGTTGGTAGTGCTTATGGATGGGGAAAACCTTATTTTCATGGATTGCTTGTAGTTGAAAAGAAAAACTCAATTGAACTATATAACTGGTCTTATCAGCAAAGAAAATGGGCATATTTAGAACCAGGATTTGCCAAAAAGGTAGGTATCGATCAACCTGAAATTATATGTACTCCTCAAGAAAATTATTTACAGCAAATTCCTTGGATATTTCCTAAAAAGAACTAAGTAACCAGAGCAATTCCAGTTTTGTCAAAATCTGATTTTGGATTTTCTATTGCTATAGATCA
>JBBSPC010000185.1:0-8307 GCA_038259125.1 Chroococcales cyanobacterium
AGATTTTGTACCTGTCTCCCTACTCTCCAGAATTTAATCCGATTGAACATTGGTGGTCACAGCTTAAGGCTTTTCTGAGACAGTTTTCTCCTAGGACTTCCAAAAGGGTCGATCTGCTGATAAAAATAGCGATGGATTTAATTAATCCTCAACATTTGCGTAACTGGTTCGCTCACTGCTGCTACTGTCCCTCTTAAACCTGCAAACCGCTGTAATTTTACTGAATCTAGTCTTTACTAAAAGTTTATAAAACTAGCTTTATACTTATTAAAACTTCATAAAATCGAGGTTGTCAATTCTATTTTGAGTGATTATGATTGTGTTTGAAAACAACCTAAGTATTTTTCCCTAAATATTCATACTGAGACGAAGATCAACATTCTTTATTTTCAATAGTTTATTGACCCAATATGTTTTGCCCAAAACCCACTCAAGATGAAATAAATTTAGAGAATGCTGGCTTAGATTGCTTTTATTTTAATAGGATTGGAAGCTGTTTAATTCGGTATGGTTATTCTTTGGTATGCGTGCATAAAAATATACGTATTTTTTCAACTATCTGCAAGTAGCAATTGTATTAACAAATATTTTCAATTCATAAATTTGCTTAGCCGATCGCAACTACACAAATGTCTATTCAAATCTCACAGTTTAAAACGTATTTTTTTGATGTCTGCGTTTAAATTGCCGATCGCCAAATTACTCAAACTATATATTTCTTATCCTAATTATTAATTAGTTAACACCTATGAAAAGAAAATTGCTGTCCTCATATTCTTTATTTGGGTAAACTTGAGCCTAGTCAAAGACTTGATTTATTAATTCGAGCTTTTATAGAAGTAGAGTCTTTTGGTTGGCAGCTAGTTATAGCAGGAGATATTGGTGATGATGCTGAGTATGCAGTCACATTACTAAAACTAGCTAAACAGCATGACAAGATTATTTTTATTAATGAAGTTAAAGGATCTTGTTTAGCAGAAATCCTCCAGTGTGCGGGTTTGTTAGTGTATCCCTCTGCAGAAACTAATTTAAAATTATCTTCGGTGATCTTAGAAGCTATGGAGTCAGGGATTCCTGTGTTAGCTAGTGATATCCCCGTCCATCGAGAATTAATTGGCAGCGATCGCGGTTTATTATTTGCCCCAGATCGGGTGGTCTACAAAAACAGCAAAATGCCCTGCGCTTTAGCTGGCAAGAAGCAAGTATACTCTATCGTCAAGCAGTGCTACAGACTATTATTGGTTCGAGTAATGAATGATGCATCTCTATCTACAACTTAGCCAATTAGCCAATTAGCAACCTAAGTCTAGAGGTAATTTAGATGCCTAAAATAAATGGCACTAAAGCCAATATTTTCTAGCCTTAGTGCCATTGCTGTATATTATTTTACTTATACTTAAGGTCTTTATATTCGCTGACCTCATTTAAATCTTCTAGTATGATCCCAGATTTTTTAGCCACATTTTTATTTCGTAATATTTTCTTTATATTTAGCTGAATCAAGAGTTATTGCTGTTTGTAACACTGTCTAGATTCGCTATCAAAGACACCCCGATCAACTCTGACAGCCAAATTTCAAAATCGCGGATGGGATGAGAGCGAACCGCTATTAAAGGATCGATCATTGGTTCGACCAAAATGGTAAACATTCCCAAACGATTACCAGCCAAAACATCAGTAAACAAGCGATCGCCAACCATGGCAATTCTGTCTACGGGTATCTCCATTGCCTTTGCTGCCTCTCTCAGGCGACGACGAGAAGGTTTTTGGGCAGCAGAAATAAAGGGTAAATCAACAGATTTGGCAATGTTACTAATGCGATTATGACTAATATTATTACTAACTAACCAAATAGGAGTTGCTTGTCGGATTTGCCCAATCCACCGCTGTAATTCCTCGGAAGTTTCTCTTTGCTTAAAAGGAACCAGGGTTTCGTCCACATCTAAAATTAACCCGTTAATATTATATTTCTGCAGTATTTGGGGCGTTAAATCAAAAATAGTCGATCCAAGAATCAAATTCGGTTGGAGTAGGGTAATCACAGACATGATCTAAAAAACATATAAATATGTAGATAATAGGAAAATTTTACTCGACGAAAGCTATGTTAGCGACTTAAGAGGTGGGATGGCTTGGTCTTTGTCTAGTTTACTGTTCAGTTATAAAAAAATACTATAATACTGCCAAATGTGTATATATAATCGATTAAGTTCTGTATACTCATAACATTCAAACCTAAAGAAAAGATATATTGTTAAAATTAGTAAAGAAACTAAAAATTTAAATAAGCTATTAGAACTATGGGTCGTATTGGAGTTTTACTACTCAATCTAGGCGGACCCGACAAAATCGAAGATGTCCGTCCTTTTTTGTACAATTTATTTTCTGATCCAGAAATTATTCGTTTACCCGTTAAAGCGTTGCAGAAACCTTTGGCTTGGTTGATTTCCACTTTAAGAGCCAAAACATCTCAAGCAAACTATCTAGAAATTGGCGGAGGTTCTCCTTTAAGAGAAATAACTGAGGCACAGGCAGAGGCTTTAGAAGCCAAACTCAAGGAAATGGGTCAAGATGCCAAGATTTATATTGGTATGCGCTATTGGCATCCTTTTACAGAAGAAGCGATCGCTCAAATAAAAAGAGACGGCATCAAAGAAGTGGTAGTTTTGCCACTTTATCCGCAATTCTCCATCAGCACCAGTGGTTCTAGCTTCCGTATTTTAGAAGAAATGTGGGATACCGATCGGGCTTTACAGGATGTTAAATATACATTAATTTCCTCTTGGTACGATAATCAAGGGTATCTGCAAGCAATGGCAGATTTGATTGGACAAGAGCTAAACAAATTCCCCGATCCAGATCGGGCTCATGTGTTTTTTAGCGCGCACGGTGTTCCCGTCAGCTATGTAGAAGAGGCGGGAGATCCCTACCAGCAAGAAATTCAAGAGTGTACCCGCTTAATTATGCAAACTCTGGGACGACCCAACCAATACACCCTAGCATATCAAAGCAAGGTGGGTCCGGTTGAATGGCTACAGCCTTATACCGATGATGCTCTTAGAGAGTTGGGTGAACAAGGAATTGAAGACTTAGCCGTCGTACCTATCAGCTTTGTTTCCGAACATATCGAAACGTTACAGGAAATAGATATTGAATATCGTGAAGTAGCAGAAGAAGCGGGAGTCAAAAACTTCCATCGTGTACCTGCCCTTAATGTTCACCCTGGCTTTATCGATTCACTAGCTCATTTAGTCATCGATTCATTGGATGCCGTTCCTCATACCTTTGCAGATGTAACTCATCCTAAGAAAAACATGAAAATGTATCCCCAGGAGAAATGGCAATGGGGTTTGACTACTGCCGCCGAAGTTTGGAATGGTCGTTTAGCGATGTTGGGTTTTATTGGTTTATTGGTTGAGTTGATTAGTGGTAGTGGTCCTCTCCATATGGTAGGCATTTTATAGTAATGATGGCAACCATTTATCTGTTTTCAGTACAGCTTTTCAAAACAAGCATAAAACTGTACTGAAATTTTGCTGTTTGTAAAAAAGTAATACAAAACAATTTTATTGGCGTAAAAATACTGTAATAACGAAAAAACTTGCGAGTAAATCAATCTGAACAACCGTAGCTTTACTATATTGATTTACTCATTTTGCGATCGCCTTCTCAAGCAAGAAAAATAAAAAAAGCGATCGCTTTTGAGCAGATTAAAATTTTTGAGGATGAGCAAAAATAATCTATCTTAGCTTTAATTGGGTGAAAAACAGTCTCCTCGTCAATCAAAATAAGTAAACTAAATGCGTGACAGCTTATCAACTTCTCTAGATCGAGAAGAGGTTTTTTATTGATAATTAGCACTGAGGTATTGACGTAAACGAAATAAGCTAAAAGTTTGTCCTAGGTTAAGGGGTAAAGTCGAAATACCTTCCAAGCGAGACTGTAGCCAGCCATCACCCCAGTGCCATTGATGATATCCATCTATGCCCTTGCTTAGTATTAGGCATAGACAGTTATCTTCAACCATCTCTACTTGATGTTCAACTTTTATGATTCCCAAAGAACTAATAAAAGTATCTCCTTTAGTTAATTGACCCGATAGAGAAGTAAAGTTTTGTGGCCACATCCATTGCTTAAGGCGAGAGCTTTCTAGTAAACTTTCTCTAATGTTTTTTTCCGAGGCGTTTACTTCAATTCGCAAATTGCTTTGCTGAAAATTTCCTAACATAATTTGCTTAATCTTATTTTTTATTTACTTTTTGAGGTTTAAATTTTGTCAGTGAAAAATTTCAATCTCGGAAGCTGTCTATAATATCATTGTAAGAAAATAACTAGATATTTCCATCTTCATTGACGTTAAATTTCCATAGGCACTATTTATTATGTATGAGGTATTTTGATTAACAGTGCTAAGACTATAGGCAAGGTCAAAAAGCTCATTAGAGTAGATGTCACAATTGCCCTGGCAACCAAATCTTTATCGCCACCAAACTCGCTCACCAGCACAAAAGAATTAACTGCCGTAGGCATGGCACTTTGCAAAACTAATACCTGTAAATTTAAACTATCTAGCTGTAGCAACTTGCCAAAACAATAAGCAATGATAGGAGCAATGGCTAGACGGGCAATGGCGATCGCGATTTCTTTAATTCTTGGTTGGAAACGAGTCTGAGATAATTGCATTCCCAATAAAATCAAGGCAATAGGAATTGCTGCTGCGCCTAGCTGCCGAATGCCTTTAGCCAATTCCCAGGGTAGTTTAAGAGAAAATAATCTTAGACCAATGCCAAATAAAATTGCCCAAAGCAAAGGCAACCGTAAAGTTAACTTAAAACCCTCAATTAAGCCCTTGCCGCGAATAATAGCAGGACCAAAACAAAAGATGAGAAAACTAGATCCCAACATATAGATAATTGCCCTGTCTAGTCCTGCTGCACCTAAAGCAAAAGTCGCTACAGGCAATCCCATATTGCCGTTGTTAGGAAACATAATAATAGCGGTAATAGCTCTGCTTAGGGTTGGATTTAAGCCATAAACTCTACTAATTAGCCAAATTAGACCATAGATAGTTATAGAGGTGAGAGCAAATCCTAGCAATAGTTTGCTTGAGCTTGCTAAAGATAATTTGGTACGATAAAGACCATCAATTACTAATGCTGGAGATAAAGTATATAAAGTTAACTGGGAGAGAGTTGAACGCTGTAATGGTAAAGTACGACCGACGATAAAACCGATTAAAATAATCAAGCCTACAGGTAAAACAGCAGGTAATAAGGTCGTCATATATAAATTATTAAATAACTTTATATCTATTTTTAATTGTTAAACTTTAGCTGCACAAAACCGTATTACGTATAATTGTCAAGGATTCTAATCTTTTTTTTATCATTGCTCGCTCCGAGTCATGCTTCCCAGTGGGTATTTTATTTTGTTATGGTATTTGTAACAATTAGAAATATTTTCTCCCTTTTGATGTGCATGGTCGCTATGTATCCTTTCAAACCAAAAACACAGGACACTATTTACCTTAAGAGTGTCTGGGAAACTATTAGCTATGTTAGTTGTCCCTATGCTTTTAACTTTCATATGCACACTACCGCCTCAGATGGTAGACTAACACCATTATCCCTAGTGCAACAGGCGATCGCTATTGGACTTCAAGGATTTGCGATTACAGACCATCATTCGGTTAACGGCTATCGACAAGCCGAACAATATCTCTCGGACCTAGGTTTAAAAGGTAAAGTAGAAAACCTGCCTCACTTATGGACAGGGGTAGAAATTACATCCAAGCTGCTAGAGGTAGAGGTACATATATTGGGTTATGGCTTCGATCCAGAACATCCTTCCTTAGAGCTATATCTTCAAGGAGAAAAGCCTTTAGGCAAAGATGCAGCAGCTAAACAGGTAATTGATTGTATTCACCAAGCTGGAGGCTTAGTGGTATTAGCTCATCCTGAACGCTATCGTCGTTCAGGAGACCGATTAATTCCAGCAGTTGCCGAATTAGAAATTGATGGCGTAGAAACTTACTATGCTTATGATAATCCTAGAATCTGGAGACCTAGCCCCAATAAAACTAAAAAAGTGCAAGAATTAGCTAAAAAACACAATCTTTATAGTACCTGTGGCACTGATACTCACGGATTGAGTCTGTTACAAAGAATATAGCCATAAATTTACGTCCAGTATGGATTTTATTAACTTAAAATACTGTGAATAAATAAAAAGATGTAGAAACTTAAAAATTGTGTTTCTACATCCAGTGATTTAAATCAAAAATATGGCAATTAATAGCTGCTATCTCAATAGCTATCAACTGTTTATTAAATTAATAAGCATCCTGTAACTCATAAAATTCAGGGGATATATAGTCTTTTCTCAAGGGCCAACCAATCCAATCTTCGTTCATCAAAATACGCTTGAGATTAGGATGACCTTCGTAGACAATACCGAACATATCGTAACTTTCCCGCTCTTGCCAGTCTGCTGCCTTCCAAATCCAGTAAACTGAAGGAACTTGAGGATTATCTCTCGGCAAAAAGACTTTTAGACGAACTTCTTGTGGTTGCTCTACATCATCATCAACTTTAATTAAATGATAAAAGCTAACTAGTTCTTTGCCTGGTCCTAGGTCGTAAGCCCCTTGACACTGAAGGTAGTTATAACCATAAGCATATAAAGCAGTGGCGATAGGTAACAACAAATCCGCATCTACCTTAATCAGTTCAATATTAGAGGTATCAGGATTTAAAGCCTCGTTATCAAAACCATTTTTAGTTAGCCAGCTAGAAGTCTGACCAGCAGCAACTATTTCTGAGGCTGCCACGTCTTCATCAGGATTTTGATTCTCTTTATTTTCTTCAGTCACGTTCTACCTCCTCTGTTTCTGCTGACTCTATTGCAGGTAACGGCATTCCCATTGCTTCAGCGAGCTTTCTTGGTGGTGCTTGACGAGTTTGAGACTGCACATATTTACCAGTTAAAATTGGCTCTACAGCCTTCATATTGTGTGCAGTGCTGTAGTAGCGATGGGTCTGCTCTAAAACTTCGGCTCGCTCCTGTAAAGATTGATTAGAAATCTTCTTGCGTAGCTTGATGATGGCATCAAAAATAGCCTCTGGACGAGGAGGACAGCCAGGAATATAGACATCCACGGGAATTAATTTATCTACTCCTCTGACTGCGGTAGTAGAGTCTGTACTAAACATTCCTCCTGTAATAGTACAAGCACCCATAGCAATTACATACTTGGGTTCAGGCATTTCTTCATAAAGACGGACTAAAGCAGGAGCCATTTTCATAGTGATTGTACCTGCGGTAATAATCAAATCCGACTGGCGAGGACTCGAACGAGGCACTAAACCATAGCGGTCAAAATCGAATCTAGAGCCAATCAAAGCTGCAAATTCAATAAAGCAACAGGCTGTACCATATAGCATGGGCCACAAGCTAGAGAGTTTTGCCCAATTATAAAGATCATCTACCGTAGTTAAGATGACGTTTTCTGATAAATCTTGAGTGACTTTGGTCGGGTTAATCGGATTAAGAATTTTTTCTGCTTGCTGTTGTTCAAATGTTTGGGAATTTATGACCATTCCAAAGCTCCTTTTCTCCATGCGTATACTAAAGCAACTACCAAGATGGCAATAAATATCAATGCTTCTACAAATGCTAACAATCCTAAGCGGCTGAAAGCTACTGCCCAGGGATATAAAAATACTGTTTCTACATCGAAGACAACGAAAACCAAAGCGAACATATAATAACGGATATTAAATTGAATCCAAGCTCCCCCAATAGGTTCCATTCCAGATTCATAGGTTGTTTGACGTTCTGGACCGCCGTTATTGGGTCTTAGTAGTTTGGAAGCAGTTAGAGCTAGGGCTGGAACTGCACTACAGATAAGTAAGAAACCCAATAAATATTCATAGCCATTGAGAACAAACAATTTTGATTTATTACTCCCTAGTAGATTGTGTATGTTTTAACCAACGGTCACAGCACAAAGGCGCTTTGCCATATATATCTCCGTTCATGTCGGACGTGGCGGAGTAATCTGTAACTATAACCGATTAACTTTTATTAATTGTAATAGAATACTCTGTATTTTGATTTTGAAAAAAGATTAGAAAGAATTTAAAAACGTTAAGATAAAACCCCACTAATATTAATTTGGAGTAACGCGATTGATTATCTGGTTGGTAGCTGAAATTTCTGATTGAATCTCACCTAAATTATCTGTTTTGGGTAGTTCATTTATACCTTCAATCGCGTTTTGCAGTTTGCTATAGCCTTCAACTCCCT
>JBBSPC010000186.1:0-8289 GCA_038259125.1 Chroococcales cyanobacterium
TAGGTTATGAGTCTGTTGAAATCAGTTTGGAGAAACTGCGATCAATCTTCTCATTTCTGTCCCCCTTTCTTCTTAGTCTAATTAGACTAGGTTCTCGAACAATAATCGCGAACTCTTGACTCTTTTTGTCCAAAGTCCAAAATTAGCCAAATCCGACTCAGCCAGCTTACCAATAGTTTTAATTACCAATGAATTGTCTAAAGTAAACAGCTTCATTCTGATGATTGAGGGAGACTTAAGCCCTGCTGCAACTAAATCGTCTATTTCAACATCTAGCGGACAGGGTTGATGTGATGAACTAGTAATCATTGCCATAATGCTCTTATCAATCTTGAAACTAGATGAATCGCTTAAAACCAACGCTGGTCTTCGCTTAGTGGCATCGCGATCGGTGAAGGGAAAAGGAACAACGACGACTTCATACTGCTTAAAGATCTGCATACTGAGTGAGTGAGCCGATCTGGATCGATGCGAATGCGTTGCGTTTGCTGCATAGAGAAACTCTTGCCGAATTTGGGGGACTTTCAGGCATGAGAGATGAGGGTTTATTCTTGTCTGCTTTAGCTCGTCCGCGAAATCTTTTCGTTTATGAAGAGGTGACAAATATTTCTAGGCTAGCTGCGGCATATGCCTATGGACTTGCCAGAAATCATCCGCGCCAGTCTCTTGAATTGAATTCAAGAGCTTGTGGCGCGGTGCATTCCGCACCTTTTAGTGACGGTAATAAACGTGCCGCTTTTCTGGCTATTGGTATGTTTTTGGCGATTAATGGTTTTTTATTAAAAGTAGAACCAACAGAAGCAGTAAATACAATGCTAGCTTTGGCTGCGGGAGATTTAGCAGAATTAGAACTTACTAAGTGGATTGAAAAATTTATCGTTAAAGCTTAAGTGTAGTGTTGGTTGACCAACGGTCAGAGATTACTCCGTCGTCTGCAGAGCCTTACGGCTCAGGTCGTCGTCTTCGACGACTTTCCAAGCTTCGCTTGGTGCGCGGAGTAATCTCTGACTCATGATAATTTTTTCGCTCATGTACGTCTTTTAATTAATTAGCAGCCTCTTGCTCTTTTGTTTTCTGCCCTCACCCCAGTTAGTTAGCGTTTGATTCAAAACAGTCAAGCCTGTTTGATAAAAACTAACATCAAACAGGCTCAAAATATCAAATTCGGAAGTAAGATCAATTTGGAATAACGTTTACTGCACAAGGTCCTTTCTTGCCTTGCCCGACTTCGTATTCCACTTTCTGTCCCTCCGCCAAAGTAGTATCGCCGCTGCCTTGAATCTCGGTGGCATGAACAAAAAGATCTTTGCCTCCGTCATCTTGAAGTATGAAACCGAAGCCTTTTTCGTCATTGAAGAACTTTACAGTACCCGTACTCATACAGTTTTCTCTTTGCTAAATAAATAATCCAGTCGCTCAAAGTGTATCGTAAAAACATTGGATACAGTACGTAACTACAAAATCAACAAAATTCAATCATAGCTAGCGTATAAATGGGTAGAAAAGCTAATCCTACATGTGTTTATTGTGCCAAGAATTATCGCACTGAAGATGAAGCAAAAGAGAAGCATCCAGAATGTTATGTCGGACACAACTGTAGGATTAAACGCAGTCGTCTGAGAAACAAGAGCAAGGTTAATGCTAAACGTCGCGCCTATGCGGCTCGGAATAAAGGCATCTCTACCCTAGAGCCGATATTACCCATTACCCGAAGCATACCGCGCCGAACTTGAGATCTACGGTAAAGAAAATCAATATGTTCATGCGATCGCCCTCAAGATTTATCAAGGTAATAAATTGTCTCATCAGATGTTACCCCAACACACTCAAGGACTTAGACAGCCGGAGGTAGAAACATACATTCAGAAGTTGCTTAGTTACCTAGAGATAGAATATGGAATTGATTGTTTTGGACTGATTTATTGGCTTAGTCCTGATGATTGTCCAGAATGCTATTAAAGTCTAAAAATTAATTCTGAGTAGTTGGGGTTAAATCATCTCGTCTACACCAATCGTTTACACACCACAAACTTACCTGATATCTTCGTGATGCCTCCGCTTTTGACTCTCCACCACTCACAAATTCTACTACTCGTTTTCGTAAATCTACGCTCTCCAGTCATTGAATCTAATTCATTTCTCGCCTCATTTCATTATTTCATATGTTTCCTATTTAGAATGACTATAAGTTTGAAGATTTACTCGATGATAATGAAGCCTTTAATCAAATAGATACAACCATCCGTCGCGCCCTCAATTCTGCCCGCGAAAGAGGCTATCAAGAAGATGTATCAAGAAGATGATATCAAAGCCGTATTGCTCGTAGGTGGTAGCAGTCAAATTCCTTCAATTCAGCGTACCGTTCGGCGTATCTTTGGCAAAGATCGGGTGATGCTTCATCGTCCTTTATATGCCGTAGCCAGAGGTGCAGCAGCTTTTATAGCAGGAGTAGATTTCTATGACCACATTCAACACGATTACGCCATTCGCTTCCTCAACCGTCAAAAAGGAGACTACGATTATAAAGTTCTAGTCAAACAAGGTACGCCCTACCCCACCGCCGAAACTCTGGCACGATTAACCGTTAAAGCTTCCTATGATGATCAGTAAGTTAGTGTTGGTATCTTATAAATGATTTCGCCCACCTACTTAATCGCCACCACTTCTGGATGAATGAAAGCAGTCCTACTTTTGTCAATGCCGAACCTCCAGCCTCTCAAGGAGAATCAAGATTTCAAGTGGAATTTTCCATCGACGGCAACAAACGCTTGCTAATGACTTGCCGCGATTTAAAAACCCAGAAATATACTCACCGCGATTATCCAGTCGTTAAATTAACCTAAATATTCAAAATCAATATGTCCCACTTTACTACTATCAAAACCAAAATTGTTGAGAAAGAATATCTCAAACAAGCTCTATCTGAACTCGGTCATAACTACCAGGAAGGAAACGTAAATATTCGCGGATATCAAGGTATTCAAACTCCTGTAGCCATCAAAATTCCTACCAAAAATTCTAGCTACGATATAGGTTTTCGCCAGTCTAACAATGCCTACGAAATTGTCGCTGATTGGTGGGGAATCAAAGACATTAAACAAGACCAGTTTTTACAACAGGTTTCCCAACGCTATGCCTACCATGCAGCCAAAGCCAAATTAGAGGAACAGGGTTTTGCTCTAGTTAATGAAGAAGCCCAAGAAGGCGATCGCCTTCATTTAGTTTTAAGACGCACAGTATAAAAGCTAATTAAAAATGGAACTTCAGGAAATAGACGTTTTTATCGAGAAAGATGGACAGGTAAAGATTGAGGTACGGGGAGTTAAAGGAATGTCCTGTCTCGATCTAACTAAGGATTTAGAAGCTGTTTTAGGCAACCAAACAGTCCACAGAGAAATGACCTCCGAAGCTCAGGAGGTAGGACAAGAACAGGTGCAACAGCAGCAGTGGCAGTTGGGGTAAATGGATTAAATAAGTAACTGTTAGATAAGAAATGTCAGGCACTTATTCTTATTTTTGAAGGTTGTTCAGGTAAAATATTTTGGTGTAGAAAAGGGATAAATACATAGTCTCAATCTAGTCCTTTTGTCTTGTGCATGGTGATAATGTTAATTTGTCGACGGGTACAGCGCTTAAGCTAAGACCAATCGCCTTGAAAAAACCCTGGCGCAAAAAAATGGTCAACCAATTCATTTGCGAGTTGAGATTATGCCGATAAGAGTCTTAGAATCTAACAGCAAGTATCCATGATTTTAAATAGCTCAAATTAGCTACCTTTAGCAAAAAGACGTTTGCTTAAAATATTTCACAACACTATATGAAACTTGAATTTGTCTCAGATCCGCAAATATCGGTCAAGATAGACCAGATGCAGCGTAGAGTGCGTTGGCAAGAATCTTTATTTAAAGAAAAGGCGATTGCTCAAACTAAATTAGTAATTGACGAGAAGGATACAGATAATCCTCAATTTTCTTTTTTAGTAATTGGTGATACTGGCTGTGGCTCACACTTAAAACATCATCCCCAACGTAGAATTGCCGAGATGATGCTAGAACATCAGCAAGACACACGTTTTATCCTGCATACGGGAGATGTAGTCTATCAAGTTGGCTCTAACGAATACTATCAAACTAATTTTATTAATCCTTATAAAGAGTTTTTAGTTGGCGGAGAAAATTCCCAACACCTTAGATACGATGACTTAACGTTTAAATTACCATTTTTCCCTGTTCCAGGTAATCATGACTATTATGATTTACCTTTTATTTATGGCATCTTGTTTCAGACTACCTGGTTACCTCGTCGATTGCTGCGAGGTAGATTAGATTTAGATGTAGGTTGGCACGGCTCAGATCAAGGAAATGCTTATGCCAGGGCGTTTCTTGATTATTTATTAGATATTAAAGGTACGGTTAATTTAAAACAGCATTTAGATAATCACTATACAGCCAAACACCAGGGCGATCGCTGTTTAAACTATCAACCAGGCAAATTTACTCGTTTACCCAATCGCTACTATACTTTTCGCTATGGTGGGATTGATTTTTTTGCTTTAGATTCCAATACTTTTAATGAGCCTTTAGTGATTCCTGATACGGAAGCAGGAAAAAATAAAAGAGTCAAACTATTAGAGCGTCAACGTGAGTTAGCAAAGCGAGAACAAGAGATCCAAGCAGCAATGGACAAGCTCAACCCGAACAACTATGAAGATGCTGAACAGATGGATGACTGCTACGCCAAATTAGAGCATATTGCTGAGAGCCAAAGAGATATAGAAAAGCAGCTAAATCAAGTGCAACAAGCAACTGATTGGGAACAATTAGATTGGTTTAGAGATAGCTTAATCGCATCCTGGCAGGATGAATCTGTACGAGGCAGGATTGTTTTTTTTCATCATCCTCCCTATGTTACCGAGGCTACAAAATGGAATCAGGGACAAACTTTAGCAATTCGCGATCGCTTGCGTCAAGTATTTGATAACGTGGTTAAAGATATAGGAGAATTCCCATCAGGCAGATCTGTAGTAAATTTAGTTTTATCAGGTCATGCTCACTGTATGGAGCATTTGTATACTAAAGATACAGATTATGCCGATTCATATATCGACTGGATTGTCTGTGGTGGAAGTGGTCATAGTTTGCGTCGTCAAAGAAGAGAAGGCGCGGTGTTATTTCAAGATGACGATCTCAATTCTAAACCTATAGGGCAGTCTCATTTATTTATTGGTCGCAATGGTAGAGGTAAAAAGACAAAAAGACCCTATTCTTTTCTACGTATTGATGTCCAGGCTGGAGAGCAGCCTAAGTTTGTTGTCAATCCTTATGTAGCCCAATGGCATCAGCGTCAATGGCATGAATATGCCGAGAAGTCCTTTGTAATTGATAATTGTTAATTGTTAATTGTTAATTGTTAATTGTTAATTGTTAATTGTTATTTTACCTGAACATAATATTTGCTCAGATTTGACGACTAATTCTTTGATTGCCACATCTTGCCCCAAATCGATTTTTAAAGAATGAGCAAATTCTTTAAATTCTAAAACCTGGCTCTCGATTTTTACAGGGGATAAATTAAGACTATGATTATCAGCCAAGTTTATACCCGTAGATAAATACAGCTTTTGCGCTTGATTTTCGATGTCTTGATAAATTCCGGTTAAATTTAGCCTTTGAGCAGCGATCGCAATTGATTGCCATTTAATTTCTAAGATAGCTCGATCCTGTTGTATCGATGGGATTGAACGCAACAGATCTGTTAATCCACTTTGTAATAGAGGCGAAGTTAAAGAGGCTTGTAGATCCCCAGAGTTTAAGCTTAATTTAACATCTACTACGATTGGTTTTAAAAGTCGAAAAGGTTGCTTTTTGAGAACTTCTGGTAAATTAAAGCCAATATTAGCTCCTTTAACTTCAACTTGATTTAAGTGCAGCCCTTGATATACAACGCGATCGCAACTCAATAAGACCTGGGGAATATAGCCTTTGAGAATTTGCCTATTTTTACCAACAATTTTTACCTGTAAATCTTTTACCTGTGAAACTTGCGATCGCAAATAAAACTTAACTGCCGTAGATAATATTCTATTAATCACTTTAAATCTTAAGTGTTTGCAGAAAACTCAGCTTAAAAATTAGACAACTATATTTTTGTGATCGACTGATACTTTATCATTTTTTTTGGGCAATATATAACTAGCTGATTAAACTAGCTCATATGCTTGGGGAGACAACTATCTTTTTTTGTAAAATTAAAAGTTACATACTGGTAGGAAAATCTCTCGATGGCTGAAAGAGTTCAAAAAGTTTTGTCCCAATGGGGTATTGCCTCGCGACGCCAAGCAGAAAAAATGATTTTAGCAGGTAGAATCCAGGTCAACGGTCAAATAGCTAGAGTAGGAGACAAAGTCGATCTAGCTACCGATAGCTTATATGTAGATGGAAAGCCTATTAAGATGGTCGATCGCCCTCAATTGATTTATTTACTATTGAATAAACCACCAGGAGTAGTTTGTACTTGTTCTGACCCTCAGAATCGCTCTACCGTCATTGATTTATTACCTGCAAAACTAAAACAGGGAATAGGAATTCATCCAGTAGGTAGATTAGATTTTGCCTCTAGTGGTGCTTTAATTTTGACTAATGATGGCGAGTTAACTCTCAGTTTGACTCACCCCCGTTACCATTTACCCAAGACATATTTTGTTGAATTGGATCGTTCTCCAAAGCAAAAAGACTTGGCTTTGTGGCGTAAAGGAATTATGTTAGATAACAGAAAAACTTTACCTGCCAAAATTAAACAGCTACAGCATAATCAAGCACAAAAAATCATAGAGATAATTTTAACAGAAGGAAGAAATCGTCAAATACGTCGTGTAGCCGAAAAACTTGGTTATCAAGTGCAAAAGCTACACCGCACAGCAATTGGTTCGATAACTTTAAAATCTTTGGGCAATAGAGAACTTTCCCCAGGCAAATATCGACATTTAGAACAAGCTGAAATTAACTTTCTCAAAAATTCTTGTAATTTGAAATCTCTAAAAGTAGCTGCACAGTCTGGGAGCGCAGGATATGACCAACAACAATCTTAATGCCGAGCAGCAAAAACAACTTCAAGAAATAGGTATTAAACTACATAATTTTCGTGTGGCTAAAAATATTTCTTTAGATACTGTAGCAGCTAATACCAGAATTGGTAAACGGCTTTTGTTAGCTATCGAATCTGGTGATCTAGAAGAATTGCCCGAAGCTTTTTATATTCAAGCCTTGGTCGCCAAATTTGCTGGGGAGATTGATGCTGAGGGAGTAGATTTTGTTGTTTTACCATCTGCCGACTTAAATGTCGTAGATACTGCTAGTCCTAAAGCTACTCGTCGATACGGGTTCAATTTTCAATTGCGATCGCTTCATTTATACTTACTTTATGTTTTTCTAGTAGTTGTATCCGTTAAAGGGATCACCATGCTGGTAGAACGCCCAGTAATTATTAATCAGACACCTAAAGAACAGCCTACTTTGGATGCTGAAATGACGCAATCTGCAAATCCTCTCAAAACAGAGAAGCCTCAATCTGTTCCTCAATTTGTTTCTCAATCGAGTGATTCTAATTCAGTCAGCGTCGGCATTAATTTACAAGAGCGTTGCTGGCTTAAAGTTATGGTAGATGGAAAACTTGCTTTTGAGGGGACTTTACCCCAGGGTACACAACGTCAATGGACTGGCAAAAAAGAAGTGACAAT
Source organism: Chroococcales cyanobacterium (assembly GCA_038259125.1). Classification (GTDB taxonomy): domain Bacteria; phylum Cyanobacteriota; class Cyanobacteriia; order Cyanobacteriales; family Xenococcaceae; genus Waterburya. Next base: position 7,736 of record JBBSPC010000186.1, read on the forward strand.
TCGAGCAGGTAATGCTGGAGGGGTAGTTATTAGCTTTAATAACGAACAGCAAAAGGTTTTGGGCGCACCTGGAGAAGTAGAAGAGATTACTTATACGGTTAATTAGATACGTCTCATGTGGATTAACTTCGTTCAGATTTATTGGTTTTCAGCTTTTAGCTTTTAGCTACTACGACATAATGCAAAATTATCAAAAAAGATTTGAGCTTTGACAACGAAGTAAACATCCCTCTCTAAAAGCTTTATTTTAGAGAGGGATGCTTTTTTGCAGCCATATTAAATAAATCATTCAGATTACAGAGGTTTTATGCCCAAGCTAAAGCCAAATTTAGCATTGCCACCTCCTAGTATTTTGGTGTTGGTATCTATAGCCTCAACTCAACTAGGCTCAGCATTCGCTAAAACTAAGTAACCCTCACGGGGTGACAAGGGAGTCAAAAGGGAGATGAACAGTTAGATGTAGCAGAGAAATGGTAATAAAAAGGGGTCAAGCTAATTGAGAAGACCCCTAGATAAAAAATGTTGCCAGAATTCTATCACAAATGTATCTCACA
>JBBSPC010000187.1:0-8270 GCA_038259125.1 Chroococcales cyanobacterium
ATCTACAGAATAGGGCTTCATTTATTACCTAATTTTATAACACCTTATTTTCCCCTATTTAGATGCAAACCGCTGTAGTAATCGCTGTGCCAACCTCAGCATTAGTTTGTACTCGCCAAAAGCTACCGTCGAACTTTTGTGTGCTAAAACTTTCCAGAGAAATGGAATTGCTCTACCACCGCAGACGACTGAAAGATGAATGATACAAAATTGATTCCACAACATTGTTGTATCTAATGCTAAGTATACTCGTTGATGTTTCCATTCATTAATTGCTGCCATCACTAATGGTATATACAAAGATCTAACTTTTACCCGACGATTGCGAATAAACCTTTGCCATCGTCTCTCGATGCTTTGTGCTTTGGTTGCCTGACTGACTACGTAGGATTCCCATTCACTCAGGTTGATTTTACCACTGCAAATCAGAGCATTGACCATCCAAGCTAATGCTTTTAAATGTCGCCAATCTCTATATTGGCTATGTTGATTTAGTAAACTCAGTAGTTGATTATAAAGTGGGGTAGAAGTTGACATGGACTATTAGCTAAAAAACATCTATTTTCAGCTTCCCATGAATACTCTCCCTCTTCTTCTTTACAACCGTGTATCAGTACTTTCAGATACTTGTGTCAGGCAGTCAGGTCTCAGACTTAATTATTTATGGTTTACTCCTTATTTTTATACCTTAAAATAACAAAAGAGGGATCACACTACTTTTAGGCAAGACAATTAAACTCTTTAGGTAGCTTTAATATCAAGTGATGTTCGTCTTTGGTCGTTGAGCAAATTCCCAACACCTGCGGGATTAGCAAAATTTACGCTTGCTCCTTGCCCACATTAAACTCTCGAAAACTATGAAAAAGGTTATCTTCTCTAATTGCTCCTCCTTCTAGGCGATCGCGTAAAGCTGGCATTGTGTTGACTACGGTAGTTTTTTCTGACCCTGAATGGTTTTCAGCTAATAAAAGTTCGATTAGTTGACGATAAACTGGCTCAACTTCCAGTTGAAAATCTATTTGTAACTTTCAGGTCAGCTGTAGCCAAATCGCTGCGAATTAGCTGTAAAGATGCGATCTCCTGTTGATAAGCTAAAATAGCATCTTCTTTTGGATCTAAAATATAGTCTATTCTGCTAAAGAACTGGCAGAAATAATACTGACTCAACAAGAAGCAATAGAATGTCTCCAGCAAGAGATAGAAAGACTCAAAATAAGTAGAGATTTAGATAGTCAAATATCGTCCAAACCAGCATCATCGTTTAATTCGAGAAAACCAGGACGATGATAGTTATTTTAATTGGGCGATAGAATTCAAGGCTAAAGTAAAATTTTTGCTACCACCACTGCACCTATCACCCTGATATTATGTTGTTGCAAAATATTAGCTGATTCTTTGATCGTAGTTCCCATTGTATAAATATCATCCACTAATAAAACGGGATGTTTAGGTAATTTGCCTGCTAGTCGAAAAGCATTGTGGATGTTTTTAACTCTGTCTTCTGGGCTTAAGTTAAACATTGCTTGCGTATCCCGTATCCGAACCAAACTCTTCGTATTTAGACTATATCCTGTTAACTGGCAAAAACTTATAGCAATTATTTCTGCCTGATTAAACCCTCTGTTTTTAAGCTTTTTACTGTGCAAGGGAATAGGAATTACGATTGTTTTTTGCTGAGGTTCAACCAAACCACTCTCCAGCCATGCTTGTCCTAATAATTGCCCTAATACTTTGCCCATTTCTGGTTTACTATTGTATTTCATCAGGGCGATCGCTCTTTTTAATTGTCCATCATATTTACCCCAAGCAAAAATGGGTAAATTGTCAGCTAATGATAGGCGATCGTCTTCTTTTAACCGACAACTAACTAGCTTTTTTTGACAATATGCACAAAGAGTTTTTGAAGTAGCACGCTGACAAAATTCACAACGAGATTCTAGAAATACCGAAAGTAATTGTTTCAACATACTCTCAGTTTTCCCAAAATGAGCCTGTTAATTATCTCAAATGCCTCAATAAAATTGAATACTTAATGCTTCAAATGATTAATTTTACTGAGTTAAATTAAATAATTAAAAATTATAGATTACTCCAGCAAAATAACGCTCATTAGCTATGGTATTAAATAAGTTTAAGCTCCATCTGAATATTACAACGCTTATAAGATGTAGGCTGCCCGACAATTTTCCCAAATCCTAACTTTTGATAAAGATTAATTGCAGGTTTTAATTGTTATATTTCATCACCATTTCTAAACGTGATAAAGCACTAGTTGCCGATTCTTGAAGGTAGACATCGGCTGATTTATCATTACTAAGCTGCGTCAATACTTCTACTCCTCTAGGATCACCCATTGAACCAAGAGCATTAAGTATTGCTACTCCCACAGCGAGATTATCAGTAGTGTGAAGAGTTTCTACTAACAAATCAAAAACAGGAGAGCCTATTTCACCGAGAGTCATCACCGCAGGAATATTTACTACAGGGTTAGGATCATCAAGTGCTTGTTTCAATCCCTGAATACCCTCATCGGGCATAGGTACATCTGGATGATTAACCACAATTTGGGCTAAAGCCTTAGCGCAGCTAGAGCGTACTGTAGGATTATCACTGTTGAGCAAAGAATTTACTACCAAGGGAACAACATCTGCACCAATCACTCCCAAAGTTTTGACTGCTGCTCTTCTATAGGTTACATCTTCTTGATTGAGAATACTTATTAAACGAGGGATAGTATTTTCATCTCTCGCGTCCGCAATTTCCCACATCGCTTTACTACGCAGATTAGGATTAGGATGTTTGAGCTTTTCAAATAAAGCGTCTATAGTCATCAAATTTTATAGTTGCTTGTTAATGTTTTTGTAGATCAAAATGAGGATAAAAGCTTTTGACCCCAGAACTTCTATAAACAACAGTAGCTTTAAGACTGACACTCAAACTAATTCAAGTCAAAGCAACAGACCTAAAGCCACTATCAATCAAACAGAAATGCTATCTGTTTTTTTCAAGATTAAACTACTAATCAAACTCTTATGATAAGGAGTTGATTACATAGTCTAGAAGAGAATTATACTCAACTAAAGCCTGAGAAGACATATCGCGAGGAGCGCAACCGCGGTTACGTGCAAAAGTCAAAGCTTCTACGTAAGGAGCAGTAGGCAAGTTCAAAGAACGATATACTTCACGTTGTCCAGCAATACCCCATTCGTCCAAAGGACCAGTTCCACCAACTACTAGACAGTAGTTGACAAGACGCATATAGTGCTTAACGTCACGAAGACATTTGCTTTTGAAGGTATCAGTAGAATTTGCTTCACCTTCGTCATTTAGGTAAGAATACTTTTTGATGCAAGCATCATAAGCTTCTTGAGCAACATTATCAATGTTGCTAGCTAGTTTTTCAGCAGCTTCCATACGGGCGTTAGCGCGTTGAAGACTACCTTGAACTGACTCTAGGTCAGAACTAGTAGGAAAGCGTCCCGCAGCATCAGCAGCGGTAACAACTGTAGTTACAACAGATTTCATTTTTTAAATATCTCCTGAATTGCTTGTAATCGAAGTATGGTATATTTTCAATGCCTCAAAAAGTTTAAGAACATTGAGACTAAGCCAAAAGATGCCTAGCTAAGAGCAGAAATTACTCTGTCGAAGTAGCTAGCAGCTTCAGAAGTGATTGCAGAACAATCGCCATCTTTCATTTCCATTTTACGGAATCTTTTGCCACCATTAGCTTCGGTATTGTCGTTGTTGATATGAGCTAAAGAAGAAGCTTTCATGATACCAACAGCACGACCAGTGGATTGAAGAGGTACACCAAGAGCAGTGTAAGTTTCTTTCAAACCATTCAAGCAACGATCTTCTAGTACAGAAGCATCACCAGAAAGAATAGCGTAAGTGATATAGCGAAGAACGATTTCACCATCACGCAAGCAAGCAGCCATACGACGGTTGGGGTAGCAGTTACCACCAGCTTGAATCAAGCCTTGGTTTTCGCAAATCATCCCAGCAACAGCGTCAGATACGATGCAGCTAGCGTTACTGGCAACAGTGTTAACCGCGTCTAAGCGTTTGTTTCCGTTGGAAATAAAGTTTTTTAGAGATTGTAGTTCTTCACCACCGATACATGCAGTTTTACTATCTGCACTTACTACGGCTCTGGAAAAAGCGTCAAGCATTGAGCTCTCCTTAATTTTGACAACAAATTTAGTTTTTATCTAATTTGATAGATGTTTTAAATTCATCTACCAACATTGAAGATAAAATATTGACCCTACCAGAGTCTCCTTTATTAAAAACAAAGTAATAATCTGTAATGTTTAAGTAAATATTGTTACACTTTTACTTTGATTTTTCGTTGTTTATATTGCTTGAGTGATGCGATCGCGTAAGTAGAAACTTGATTCGCTAAAAAAGTTACAGATAAATTTCTTTCCTGATCTCTTAAGTTGTTAATTATTTAAACTGCATATTATCTAATTAGATGGAAACAGTTAATCCCTCTCCCCGTCTTCCTTTCCCCTAGTCTCCCTCCTCAGCCACAATAGACAACTCGCGCATTCCCTTGCGCAGTAGCGGCGACGCGGTGAGACAGTTGCGGTGGTGAGACACTTGCGTTGCGGAGGTATCCTCCGTTGAGCAAAGTGTTGAAAGGGGGTCGCTCGTCAAATTAAATGCGTGACAGCTTATCCTTCATCCCTTATCCCTTTAAATATGACAATTGGAATTTGGATATTAGGCGATCGCCTGACAACAAAACAGTTAACTTTACAAAATAATCAAGCTCGCAAACAGCAAGCGCCAGTGATTTTGATTGAGTCTAGTAACTATGTTAGACAACGACCATATCATCGGCAAAAGTTGGTTTTAGTTTGGTCAGCAATGCGTCATTTTGCCGCAGAATTAAAGGCAGATAACTGGCAGGTAAGTTATGAAATTAGTACTGATTTTGCCACCCCATTACAAGCATGGATTAAGGATAATAAAATCACTGAATTGCAGATAACTACTCCCTGCGATCGCCCTTTTTTAAAGATTATTCAAGACTTGAATTTGAATTGTGAAATAACGTTTTTACTCGATAATCATTTTTTGTGGAGTAAAGATGAGTTTATCACTTGGTCGAATCGTAAAAGACTATTAATGGAGGATTTTTATCGAGAAGGCAGAAAAAGATTTAATATCTTGATGGACGGTAAAAAACCCGTTGGTGGTAAATGGAATTATGACAAAGATAACCGTCAGCCACCCAAGAAAAATCTGCAAACACCTAAACCTTTGACTTTTAAAGCCGATGCTATTACCCAAGAGGTAATCGATTGGATAAAACAAGAAAAGTTTTCCGAATATGGCAAAATTGAACCTTTTAATTGGGGAGTAACTAGACAACAAGCTCAAGCAGTTTTGGCTCATTTTGTACAAGAATGTTTGCCTAACTTTGGTACATATCAAGATGCCATGATTACAGGGGAATATACTATGTGGCATGGCTTGATATCTCCCTATTTAAACTTGGGTTTGCTTGAACCTATAGAAGTAATTGATGCAGTCGAAACTGCCTATTATCAACAGGAATTGCCCTTGAATTGTGTAGAAGGTTTTATTCGTCAGGTAATGGGGTGGCGAGAATATATGCACGGTATTTATTACCACCAACCTGAAGGCTACAGCCAAAGTAATTGGTTTGAACATCACCAACCTTTACCAGATTTTTTCTGGGATGCTAGCAAAACCGAAATGAACTGTTTGCGGCAAACTCTAACTCAGGTAGAAGAAACAGCTTACGGACACCATATTCAAAGATTGATGGTGTTAAGCAACTTTGCCCTCATTTCAGGAATTTCTCCCCAGGAGATTGAAAACTGGTTTCATAGTGCCTTTATTGACGCTTATGACTGGGTAATGCAAACTAACGTCATTGGCATGGGACAATTTGCCGATGGCGGTGTCTTGGCTTCTAAGCCCTATGCTGCGTCTGCTAATTACATCAACAAGATGAGCGATTACTGTAACGGTTGTCAATACAATAAAAGCGATCGCACTGGCGATCAAGCCTGTCCCTTCAACTTCTTCTACTGGGATTTTCTCATACGCCATCGCGATCGTCTACATTCTCTGGGCAGAATGAACCTAGTTTTAAGCCATCTCAAGCGGATGCCAGATATTGAAGTACAAGAAATAAGCTCCCTAGCTACAAAATGGTGGGAAGAACAAAAAGCATGATTACTGTTCATTGTTCATTGATTAGTACCTTTTTATTTTTCTCCAAAAGTCAAGGAAAAGTTATTATTTCTTATTTTTAAGGACTACTTTACCCCATAAATTCCCCACTGTTTCCCCAAGCTTTTTCATAGTTATCCACATTTTACCCAGCTTTTTCCACAGGTCATAACGCAGCAATAAAGTCTTGAGTCTGAAATAGGGGATTTCATAAATTTACCAAATATTAACTGTTTCTTAAAGCAGTTTTATAAAGTAAAGTAACGAAAAGCAGGTCAAAACATTCATTATCTCGTAAGCTAACTAATGATTTAACAAATCTCTTAACATTTTGTAGCATTGACAAACTGCCCCCTTTTAAGACGACAATGTATCAACATCCACTTGAAGAATCACAAGTCTTCACTAAAACAAAAGAGCGATAGCTACTTGTGTAGAGCTTTATAATACACAAAGCTAAAAAATAGCTTTGTCCCTAAATTAAAAGCTTTTCTTAAGCGCGCAAACGCAGCTGTTTTTTAGACTTGAAAGCAGTCCTCGTATCCCATAAAAAAATCATATTAACTGGAGCAGTTTACCAACTATGAACTCGAATGTAACTATTTTGGCGGAAATCCCTGAAGAACTTCATCTGTCGTTAAAGAACTATCTCGAAACTCATCCTCATTGGGATCAAGACCGCGTTTTTGCTGCTGCTTTATCTTTGTTCTTGTTACAAAACAACAATGGACAAACCACTGAATCATCTCAAAACTATCGCGCCTGTGCCAGAGTTTATTTAGAAACTTTATTTCAATCAAACTAGTAAAATAAAAGTTGTCGATTATTTAACTGATTTCTGGTTTATAAGGATGAGAGCTGATTTTCAAGCAAAATCCTCATCCTTTATCCTTTATCCCTTGCTAAAATTCCTGTGACTTCCGATTCAACTGCACCTGTTTTTCCTGAATTAATTATTGGTTTGGGTAATCCTGAACCAAAATATAATCGCACTAGACACAATATTGGCTTTGCAGCAGTTGATGAATTAGCTAAAATTTGGCAAATGCCGTTGCAAGAAAACAAGCGTTTTCAAGGTTTGTTTGCTGAGGGAGTTGCACCAGGAGGAGCAAAAATTCGTTTGCTCAAACCTCTAACCTATATGAATCGCTCAGGACAATCAGTAAGAGCAGTGACAGACTGGTATAAAATTCAGGCTCAATCTGTATTGGTTATCTATGATGATCTGGATTTACCTGTTGGCAGATTACGAATACGTTTATCGGGATCGGCTGGAGGACATAATGGGATGAAATCAATTATTTCTCATTTGGGAGTCAAAGACTTTCCTCGTTTAAGAATTGGTATTGGTAAATCTGATGGCAAAAAAGAAACGATAAATCACGTTTTAGGTAAGTTTGCTCCTCAAGAAATTCCAGCTATTGAAGAGGTGTTATACGCTGCGGTAAAGGCGATCGAACTGAGCTTAAAAGAAGGGGTTGAAAAATCTATGAATCGTTACAATGGTTTTTTAGCTAATCCCAAATCAATAGAGTAAATCTAATCAAATTAATCAACTACCAACGAAATTGCAACATTACATTATCAAAAAAAAATATCTGTTAGCTGTACCTTGTCCTGGATGAGTATTTGATCGTCTCTCAGTTATTCCCAAGTCTAGAATTCGCTCAATCTCTGGAGCATTTACCTGACAACAAATGAATAGATGATCTAATTTAATTGTCACTGATACCAAATCAATAAATGTTTGCGGCAGCTAAAAATAATCTGAGGGTAGGGTGGGGTGTGCCTCGCCCTACGAACAATCTGTTGCATTCTTTTTTCTATTTGGTAACCTGAATTCGATTTCTTTTTCTTTTTCTTTTTCTAGAACAAGATGAGAGCAGGGTAGAATTAAATTGTGATTCAAAGTTAATACAGAAATCATCAATTTCGCAAAATAAGAGAATTAACTTCATCCTGAATTTCTCCAAAATACTAAATGATTAATTCTTAGTATTTTACTGGCATTAAGAAGTCTAAAATAGACTATTCTTTTAATCGGCAATGCGTTA
>JBBSPC010000188.1:0-8121 GCA_038259125.1 Chroococcales cyanobacterium
GATAAAATTTTACGTAGTTTTCCGAAGCTAAGAGCGCAGCGCGTTCGCGCAGTCCGCACTCTTAGGGCTTTGATGCTCCGCATCGTGCAGCTAAAAGCTAAAAACTAGTAAATTAGAGCGAAGCTAATTCACACTAAGCGTTTTTAGATTAAATTTTTATTGAAGCAAGAGGGCTGATATTTTGGGCGTAGAACTTCGTAGTTATGTATATTTAGACAGGTTACAAGCCCAGCACGCAGCTTATATTGGTACAGTGGCATTAGGTTTTTTACCCCTACCAGGAGATGCTTCTTTATGGATTGAAATTTCTCCTGGTATTGAAATCAATCGTATTACCGATGTTGCCCTCAAGTCGGCGGTGGTTCGTCCAGGAGTCCAGTTTGTGGAAAGACTTTATGGATTATTAGAAATTCATGCTAGTAACCAAGGAGAGGTTAAAGCGGCTGGCGGAGCTATTTTAGAAACATTAGGGGTAAAACAAAACCAAGGTCTAAAGCCTAGAGTTGTTTCTAGCCAAATTATTCGTAATATCGATCCTTATCAAGCACAATTGATTAATCGTGACTGTCGTGGACAAATGCTACTTGAAGGACAAACCCTATATGTCTTAGAAGTCCAACCAGCAGCCTACGCAGCCCTAGCAGCTAATGAAGCTGAGAAAGCAGCTTTGATTAATATTCTTAAGGTAACCTCAGTAGGTAGCTTTGGCAGACTATATTTGGGAGGAGAAGAGCGAGATATTATTGCAGGATCAGCAGCAGCCTTAGAAGCAATAGAAAATATTAGCGGTAGAGAAAGCTTGACTGCCAAAAAAAACGAATAGCTAAAATAATAATTTTGACGGTGGGGGACGCTGCTTCGTAAGCAGCTTGTTTAACCACCGTGTTGACCAGAAAAATAACCGAAAAAGGCGATCGCAGGTGAGTAGTTAAGTGGCAAATTTTGAACATCTAACCAAGTTAAAACAAGGAACAAATAATTGGCTCAATTGGCTAGATAGTCATGATCAAATAGAAATTGATTTAATTAACGCCGATCTTTGCGGGGTTGATTTACCAGAAGTGTATTTAGTTAAAGCCAATTTAACTGGTGCAGATCTTACTAACGCTCAATTAATTAAAGCCAACCTTACAGGAGCAAATTTAAGCGAGGCAGAATTAATTAATGCTAATTTCCAAGCAACAAACCTAACTGGGGCAGATTTACAGTCAGCATATTTAATTGAAGCAGATTTGGATCGGGCAACCTTGATCGGGGCAGATCTACGGTTTATTAAGGGGCGAAGTGCCAATTTTGGTGGGGCAAATTTAATTGGTACTTCTATTCGACAGGCACAGCTACGTCAGGCGAACTTTATGCAGGCAAAGCTCAACCGTGCCAATCTCAGTGAAACAGATTTGGCTTGGGCTAGTTTCGATCAGGCAGATCTATCGGGCGCCAACTTTTTTGAAGCTGAGGTACAGTCAGCCAGCTTTTATCGTGCCAACCTTTTTCGAGTTAGCGCGATCAACACTCATCTAAGCCATAGCTATTTTTTGGCTAGCAATCTAGCACAAGCCAGTATGTCTCGATGTGATTTGCGCTGGGCAAATCTAAGTTACGCTAATCTTCCCAGTGCAGATTTACAACAAGCTAAGTTACGAGGGGCAAATTTAACTAAAGCCAATTTAACCACAGCCAACTTAAGTCACGCTAATCTTAGGGGTGCCAATTTAACCAAAGCCAATTTAACGGGAGCAAATCTAACAGCAGCAGATATTGAAGATACAGTTTTTGATCGAGCGATTCTCACCAAGACAATTATGCCCGATGGCACAGTTCACCATTGAACATTAAGCATTGAGCATTGAAATAAGTAGATCGGTGTAATTAAATATAAAACGGTGATGATAGTTAGTAGGTAGTGGGTAGTAGGGAAAAATTAAACTTTGACATTTTATAAATTATTTCACCCATCTACTTAACTAATTTTCATCCCAGCCTTCTATTCCTAATGTTTTAGGCGATAGCAAAAGATATTCGCTTTGCTTTTGGCGATAACGAGATAAACGTTTGCGAGATTTTAATGTTTCTCTAGCAATATATTTAAACCATTTATGTACATTACCACCTGAACTATAGCCCTCTATCAAAGCCTCTTCAGCAATGTCTAGTAAAATTTGTACCAAATCGGCAGCCAAAATTTCTAAATAACGATTGTAAACGTTAGACTCCTCTCGCCAATGAGGCAATGTTTCATCTCCTACTCCCATATTTCTTGCTAACTCAATTAGATCATAATGATCTGTATACCAGATATTTTCATAGTCCATGTCAGGAAAAATATTGGCTTTACTGGCAAGAATATCGATCAGACTGATAATAATGTTATTGATTTTATTTTGTTCAGCCGAAGTATAGTGTTCTTTGACAACGGCTCGTAACATCTGTGCTATTTCGCCATATCTTTTTTGAGCGATCGCACAGGCTTTTTGATAGTCTTGATTTGCCAACTGAGAAAACTTGTCCTGTTGAGTTTTGGGTAATTTATTGTGTCTCTCTCTGGCTCTATCTAACTGGGGGTTATGGGTAGTTGCAGCTAAAAAATTAGGAAATAATTTGATTAATAACATAGGTTAAATAGTGTTGCTAAATAAGTGTTGCTAAATACTTCTGACAATGAAAATGAAAACTTGAATTTATTTGGTTCGATCTAGCTATGTTTTAAAATCATTACTCAGATAAAAGCGATCGCAAATGATTTCGATCGCATTATTGAAAGATCTACGTCCTTAATTTAAAATCCTGATTTAGTCTGGATATCACTTGGCTATAATTTGCTAGACTAAAAGTTATCCTTAGTTCTTTCGTACTATATAAAAACCATGAGTCTTAACGTTGTTAATTTAGTAGGTCGTGCTGGTGCTGCACCTGAAATAATTCACTTCCAGTCAGGTTCAATGCTGTGTAAGCTTCCTTTGGCTGTTAATCGCCGTAGTCGCAATAGTGACCAGCCAGACTGGTTCAACCTCGAAATTTGGGGTAAAACTGCGGAAATAGCGGGAAACTATGTTCAAAAAGGCAAGCTGATCGGCATTCAAGGTTCTTTAAAGATTGAAACCTGGACAGATAAAAATACAGGCGGACAACGATCTCGTCCCACAATTAAAGTTGATCGCTTAGAATTACTGGGTTCAAAAAGAGATAATGACTCTGATGCGGTAAGTGGATACCCAGAATAAAGGATGAGGGATGAGGAGTGAGGAGTGAGAAATATAAAGACTCAAAGTTGATTGGCAAAGATAATTTATATTTCTTGGGTTTATTTTTGGCTGCGATCGCTCTTTATACTGTCAACTTGGGTGAATTACCTCTGAGGGATTGGGATGAAGGCATTGTGGCGGGGGTAGCGCGTAATATTTGGCGTGCTTCTCCAGGAGAATATACCTGGCTTTATCCGACAATTAATTACGATCAGCCCTATTGGAATAAACCACCTTTGGTGCATTGGCTAATTGCTTTTTCCTACCGCCTTTTTGGGTTAAGCGAATGGAGTACCAGGCTTTTTCCTGCTTTGCTGTCAGCTTTTTCTGTTCCCTTGCTTTATAAAATTGGCAGAGAAATTTTCTCAACTCGTCCAGCAGCGATTTTATCAGCTTTAGTGTATCTAACTCTTTTGCCCGTAGCCCGTCATGGTAGATTAGCTATGTTAGATGGTGCGATCGCCTGTTGGTTTTGTCTGGCGATTTGGTGTCTATTACGGGGACACAAATCACCTCGCTGGTTGCTGGGTACAGGCTTAGGGATTGGTTTAATCTGTCTGACTAAAGGCATCATGATGGGAGTATTGCTAGGGGGAATTGCTATTTTCTTTATCGTCTGGGATAGTCCTGGCTTATTAGGTAGTTTTTATTTATGGAGTGGTTTAATTTTAGGAGTAACTCCGGCGATCGCTTGGTATGGACTTCAGTATTTACATTATGGTCAACAATTTTTAGGGACTAGCTTAGGCACACAAACCTTTAACCGCATTTGGGAGCCTGTAAGCCAGGTTTCTGGTCATCCGTGGTATTATTTGTTAGAAATTGCTAAATATAGCCTTCCCTGGCTTATTTTCCTGCCCAGGGGCATCAAAATGGCGGTTGAGGATTGCGATCAAACCTGGGGAAAGTTAGCTTTAACCTGGAGTGGAGTTTATCTGCTGGCTATTTCTCTCATGGCGACCAAACTACCTTGGTATGTCATCCCCATCTATCCTGGATTATCGTTGCTTATTGGAGCAAGTTTAAACACAGCTTGGCAAAAGAGACGCTATTTTTACTCTTGGAAAATTTGCTTGAGTTTGGTTGCTCTAATCTGTTGGGTAGGTAGCGGTATATATGCCTGGGGCTATTTAAATTTAGGTTCAAATCTAGATCTAACTATAATTCTACTGATGGTAGCTATTAGTTTGAGCCTTGCTGCCTTTCTACTTTGGTTATCTTCACCATATTTTATTACTGTAACAATTGTCGGTTTCTATCTGACACTGTTGTTGCTATTTAATTCAAATGATTGGCTATGGGAATTAAATGAAGCGTTTCCTGTTAAGCCTGTGGCTGAAGTGATTCAGAAAAATATACCTCCTCAACAATCTGTATATACTGCTTATCCCAACTTTCGTCCCTCTTTAGAATTTTATAGCGATCGCGTTGTTGCCCCCGCCTCAGATGAGAAACTACAGCAATACTGGCAACAAAACCAGCCTTTATACTTTTTGGTAGATCGAGATACTATCAACCGATTGAACTTAAAACCCTATAAAACATTAGGGAATGATCCAAATGATGTAACATGGCAATTGATTACTCAGGCTAATTACTGATTACAGATGTAGGGGCAATTCACGAATTGCTACATGATTACTTTATAATTAAACTCAAGCAACTGTGGATTTAAAATATGCTTTTGTGCATGAATGGTTGACTCCTAAAGCGACCGGGGGTTCAGAATTAGTGGTAAAAGAGATTTTGCAACATATCGATGCGGATCTTTACGCTCTAATTGATTTTGAATCTGTCAACCCAGAAAGCTATCTCTATCAAAGAAAAATAGGCACTACATTCCTCCAAAAGTTCCCCCAGGCTTGTAACGGAGTCCAAAAATATTTACCTTTGTTGCCTTTAGCAATTGAGCAATTAGATCTAAATCGCTATGACATAATTTTGTCTTCTTCCCATGCAGTAGCCAAAGGAGTCCTGACTAACCCTCATCAACTACACATTTGTTATTGTCATACTCCAATGCGCTATGCTTGGGATCTAACTTTTGATTATCTAAAAGGCGATCGCCAAGGAAAAGGAATCAAAGGCATAATTGCCAGGTATATCCTACACCGTCTGCGTCAATGGGACGTTATTTCGGCAAATCGAGTTGATTACTTCATTGCTAATTCAAACCATACAGCCAAGCGTATCTGGCGTTGTTACCGTCGTTCTGCTAAAGTAATTTATCCTCCAGTTGAGTTAGAAAAATTTGTTTTCCAGCCAGAAAAAGAAGACTTCTATCTGACAATTTCTCGACTGGTAAGTTATAAACAAATATGCTTAATTGTTGAAGCATTTAATCAGCTAAAAAAATCTTTAATAATTATTGGAGAGGGACCACAAATAGAAGAGATACGTCAATTAGCCCAATCCAATATTCAAGTTCTAGGTTGGCAACCCCATAATGTCGTTCAAGAATATATAACCAAAGCCAAGGCTTTTGTTTATGCAGCTTGTGAAGACTTCGGAATTGCCTTAGTAGAAGCCCAGGCTTGTGGAACACCAGTAATTGCCTATGGGAAAGGAGGTGCTTTAGAAACAGTCAAAGATATTCGGCAAAATCCTCAAGATGGTACGGGTTTGTTTTTTGAGGTTCAAAAACCAGAAGCTTTAGTGGCGACGGTCAATAATTTTGAAAAACTGCAAACTCAAATTGAGCCAGAAAATTGTCGCTTGCAGGCAAACAAGTTTAGCTCAACAGTCTTCAAACAATCCTATTTAAAATTTATCGAAGATTGTTATCAAGAATGGAAGTATTCCAATTAAAACCATAAAGTTCTTGTTTATTTGACAATAATTCTGTCAATTAAGACTTTATAGATTTATTATTGGACAAAGTGGTGTGATGTGTGAAGGAGTAAGATGACTGCTAACAGCCAACTTATTTCCGTCAAAGTAGTACAGGGATTCGTTAGAAAAGGTTTTCAATCTTTTTTCAATCGTCATAGGTTGAATTTATCTTTCCCTATTTTGGACGGAAATTTTATAAAACGTCTATTTGATATAGTATTTGCTTTATTTATTCTTACTGTATTTTCTCCCTTGTATCTGATTTTGATGGCGTTAATTGCCCTCAATTCCCAAGGACCAATTTTTTATGTACAACAAAGAGTTGGTAAAAACCATAAGCCTTTTAACTGTATTAAATTTAGGACGATGGTTGACAATGCAGACGAAGTTTTAGAAACTATGATGCAAGATTCTGCTCAAATGCGTCATGAGTTCCAATCTAGTTTTAAGCTTAAGCGAGATCCTCGAATTACTAAAATTGGTAAATTCTTACGCTTGACGAGTTTAGATGAATTTCCCCAATTTTGGAATGTTTTAAGAGGAGATATGAGCGTAATTGGACCAAGACCTTTAGTTCCTGAAGAATTGCCCAAATATGGTCGTAAAATTAATACTGTGCTGACAATCAGACCAGGAATTACTGGTCTTTGGCAGGTATCTGGTAGAAATGATATTCCTTATCCTAAAAGAGTAAAAATAGATGTATATTACGCTACTAGCCATAGCTGGATACTTGATTTATGGATTGTTTATAAAACTATCGGCGTAATTGTTTTTCCCAAAAATAATGGTGCTTATTAACTCCTAAGAAGCAATCAATTTAGGGGGTTTGCCCTCTGCCCTCTGCCTTCTGCCTTTAAAGGGCGAAGCCCTAATAAAATTTAAGTTTAATAGTTAAAAGTTGTTAGCTAGCCATTATCTCTAATCGGAATTAAATTAACCTAATCAGTATTGAATAAATTTTTATACTACCCTCTATGAATCCGATTACGTTTTTGACTCTGATCGCAGGACTAGTATTGCTGGTAGTGGGTGCAGAGTTCTTGGTTAAGGGTGCATCAACGGTTGCTGCTGTGCTTGCAATTCCTCCATTAATTATTGGGCTGACTATTGTAGCTTATGGAACTAGCGCACCAGAAATGTCCGTTAGCGTCATGTCTGCCTTTAGAGGACAGGGTGATATTGCCATGGGCAACGTAGTTGGTAGCAATATCTGTAATATTTTGCTAGTTTTGGGCTTATCCTCAATTGTTGCCCCTCTAACTGTCACCAAGCAGATAATTCGCTCTGATGTGCCAATTATGATTGGTGTTTCGTTGCTGCTATTGATGTTTTGTTTAGATGGTGAACTTAGTAGGGTAGACAGTCTAATTTTGTTTGTTGGTGGTATTGTCTATACTCTTTCATTGATTTATCAAACTAGTAAACAAGGTGCAGAGCAAGATGAATTTGCCGAAGAATATAGTTTTTCTGGCACAAGTAGCCCTATTCTATGGTTAAAAAATATCGTTTTTATCTTGGGCGGTTCAGCATTACTAATCTTAGGATCTCGCTGGCTAGTAGAATCAGCAGTTACAATTGCCAGAATTTTTAACGTAAGTGAGTTATTAATTGGGTTAACGATTGTAGCGCTGGGAACATCCTTACCAGAACTTGCTACATCTGTGGTGGCAAGCTTTCGGGGAAAACGAGATATTGCTGTGGGAAATGTCTTAGGAAGTAATATTTTTAACATTTTAGCGGTACTAGGTATTGCAGGGATAGTCGCACCAAATGGGATTAGGGTTAGCGATAGCATAATCCAGTTTAACGCTCCTGTGGCGATCGCCGTTGCTTTTGCCTGTTTGCCAATTTTTTATTCAGGAAAAAAAATTGATCGTCGCGAAGGCGTTTTGTTTTTATTCTATTACCTAGCTTATAATGCTTATCTTATTTTAGATGCTCTTAATCACAAAGCTTTACCTGTATATACCAATATTATGCTTTTTATAGTTATACCTTTAACCATTATTGCCCTAATTACTATGACAATTATCGAAAAACGTAA
>JBBSPC010000189.1:0-8069 GCA_038259125.1 Chroococcales cyanobacterium
AGGATCTTCATCTTCACATCAAGCTGTTCTTAGTCATTCCATCGACCTGCTGTTAATTGAGGTTGAACCCGATACAAACAGCATGGTCAAGTTTTCTAGTACCTCCATCGGCAAAACTAAAGCATTTTTGGTGCTGCAATTCGATCCTCATCATGGGGTGGCAAAGACAATAAATATTCCCACCGACAGTCGAGTAAAAATTCCTGGATTTGGTTGGGGAACAATTGCAGATGCTTACAGCTATGGGGGTATCCCTTTGGTATCTCAGGTACTAACTCAGTCAATAGACGAAGTTAATATTAATCGCTACGTGCGTGCCACTCCTGAAGTTTTTCAGCGGCTTACTGCTAGTGGTGAACTAACTTTAAACAATTGTGATTCTAGAATTGCTGACTGTTCTAATAAAGTAAAGCAAATTATTAGACAAGAGGCTACTTTTAAAGCTATTCACCAACATCTTAATATTCCTGCTTACTTAGCTAATTTTCAGGCAACAGTTACCGATATTAAGCCTAGATTAGATACCGATCTATCTCTACCAGAACTAATGTCCATAGCTAATTTTGTCAAAGATTTAGATCCAGAAAATATTACTACAACTTTTCTGCCAGAATATGTCCCAGGGGAAGCTGTTACAGCCGATGATCGACCCAATCCCTCTAAATCAAGGCGCAATCTATTTTTACTACGGCTACCAACACTACGGAAAGCTTACCAAGTCCCATTTTAAATTTTACTATTGCCGTCCAAAATACTACCGATAGTCCTGAGTTGGGAATGAAAGTCGTTAATTATCTGCGTCAACAATATTTCAAAAATGTTTATTTAGTTGAACATATACCGCTAAAATTAAAGAAAACTCAAATTGTTGTCAATCATAGTCACTTGAAAACAGCAAACTATGTAAAAAACGTTTTAGATTTCGGTAGATTCAAGCCTAATTCTAAATCTAAGCAACAATAACTGACGCTCAAAATTGGAGAAGATGCACACAATCTCCCCGTGAAGAATTAAACGTATCAACCAACACCAAATTTAAAAATATACTATTCTTAAATTTATGATTTTATCCCAATTAAAACAACATTTACTTAACATCTTGGTGATTATAGCGATCGCCATAATCTGGGTATTATTAAAAGCTACTCCTGCTATGGCTCAAGACAGTGCGATAAATTATACCTACAGCGAAATACGTAGACAGGATTTCTCTCACAAAAACCTTGTAGGCGGTGTATTTGCTGCTGCGGATGCTAGAGGTTCTAATTTTGAAGGTTCAGACGTGAGTAACTCAATCTTAACCAAAGGAATTTTTATTAATACCAACCTCAAGGATTCTAACTTCACTAGCTCTTTGATGGATCGTGTATCCTTTAAGAACTCTGATTTAACCAACGCTATTTTTAAAGACGCGGTTGCTACTAGTACTAATTTTGAAGGAGCAAATATTACTGGTGCTGACTTTAGCGACGCTATTTTAGATCGCTATCAGATATCTCAGATGTGTAAAAGAGCAGAAGGAGTCAACCCGACTACGGGAGTAGAAACTAGATACAGCTTAGGATGTAAAGATTAGTTATACTTCAAACATTAATTGAGGCTGTTCAATTACATCCTGATACATTTTAATGTCATCTTGATAGAGTTTTGATACGACTTCAACCAGTTCATCATTGTAAAGAGATTTTGGAGAGGGACAACAACCTTCTTGCTTTAGTTTAAAAATTTTAGCAGGCTTAACTTGAGAATAATCATCATCTACAAGCTTCAATTTGTCTAAACCATGATTAGTTAAATTACGAGCATCTATTATTTCCAAATTATTTCCAAATCTATTTTTGCTTTGAGTGTAGTCACAACTTCAGCAAAATTCTCTAGACAAAAATAATCATCATATATCATAAATATTCAGCCCCACATTTTACAAATAATCACATCTAGCTTTTAATCTCTTGCTTGAAAATCTATTAACTTTAGCAGCAAATGTATTCCAGTTCAACAATTAAATAGCTGAACTGGAATTTTTACCAACAGTTAATGTTTCAAGATTTTAAATCAATCTGACGTTTGAAA
Organism: Chroococcales cyanobacterium; assembly: GCA_038259125.1. GTDB lineage: Bacteria > Cyanobacteriota > Cyanobacteriia > Cyanobacteriales > Xenococcaceae > Waterburya. Next base: position 2,074 of record JBBSPC010000189.1, read on the forward strand.
AATTTGTTGTGCGGTGAGACTTAACTCAGGAAAAACTGAGGAGGAAAGATAATCATTATTTCTAAATTGACTAACCTGATATTCTCCATCAACTAACTGATAAATAGAAATTGTAGGCTGTTTAGGATTGCCAATGTAACGTTTACCTCCTAAAGCCAAATAATCTACAATCCAATATTCTTGAATACCAATTTCTTCGTAATCTCTTAGCTTGGTTAAGTAATCATCGCGCCAGTTAGTGCTAACTACTTCAACAATTAGAGGAATAGATTCTGATTGTTGAACCGTAGAATATTTTTGCCATAACTCTTCACGATCTAGAATTGACCGATTTAAAACAAGCACATCAGGAGAATAGCCTGATTGTTTATCTTGAGGCTTAACTAATGCGGTTTTTGGTATAAAGTAAGGCAGCTTTAATCTTCTGTACTCTATTGCTAATTCAGTAGTTAGAAAACCAGTGATTTCCTCATGTTTTCCTGTAGGCTGCATTTCGATAACTATTCCATCGTGAAGTTCATAACTTCTACCTTCTGGCTTCCAAAACAAAAATTCTTCAAAACTTACTAATTGGCGTAAAGCTTGAGTCATGATGCTATTTTCTTTACCTATTCACTATATTATTTAGTATAAATCTGTGAGTCTGAACTGATAGGCTAACTTGATAGAACTCATTCAAAACTATTAATGTTGGATTTATATTGTCGAAATATAAAGCTAGCTCAAGACATAAAAAAATAGGAGCATTTACAAACACCCCTATTGATCATTGTTAATCGATCGTTGAAATATTACATTCCGGGAAGATTTAAACCGCTGGTTAATTCTTCCATACGTCCGCGCATCATGTCTGTAGACTGTTCATAGGCAGATGTCATAGCGTCTGTTACAGATGCAGAAAGAGCTTCTGCTCCTTGGGACATAGCATCAGGGGAAATTTCTACACGACGGGGTTCTTGATTACCACTCATAACTACTTTAACTAGCCCGTCTTCGCTAGTTCCTTCAATCTCTAGCTGTTCTAATTCATTTTGGAGTTGTTGCGCTCCTGCTTGAACTTCCTGCGCCTTTTTAAAAGCATCAGCAAGTTCTTTCATTTTTCCTAGTGGACCAAATCCTTTTCCTGCCATATCTATTTTAGTTGTTAGCTTTTATATTAGTGAGTGTGAAATTAACGAGAACAATAAGTTTAGCCTAGAAATGAGAGATCTAAAATTCTCCAATTAGCTTAACCTCTGGCTCTAAAGATATTGAACAATGATATTCTACTTTTTCTTGAGCATAGCGAATTAATTCAAATATATCTTTGGCGGTAGCCGTACCGCAGTTAAGAAAAAAGTTGGCATGGCGGTGTGCTATTTGAGCATCGCCAATTTTATAACCTTTTAAGCCAAGCTGTTCTATTAGCCTTGCTGCTGTATGAGGCTGAGGATTACGGAAAACGCTACCACAGCTAGGCAAATGATAGGGCTGAGTTGTCTTACGCTGCGTCCAATTTTGATTAGATAGTTCTATCATCTCGGTTTTGCTATAGCCTGGCTTAAGCTGCATGGTGGCTCTAACTACTAGGCGATCGCCCCCTTGTAGATTAGATGTACGATAGCTATATGCCAACTCTGCTGGTGTGACTTCGGCAATTGTGCCGTCAGGAGATAAGACGGTAGCACTGACTAAAATATCTGCCATGCAGGATGAATGCGCCCCCGCATTCATCACCACTCCTCCCCCAATTGTCCCAGGAATCCCCACCGCCCATTCCAAGCCCTTTAAGCCTCTTTTAGCTGCTTTCCAAGCTAGTTTGGCGATCGCCTCACCCGCATCGGCAGTTAACAAACCAGTTTCTGAGTCAAATTCATAACTACGGAAATAGCGAGTCGAAAGCACAAAACCAGGAATACCGCGATCGCTGATTAGTAAGTTTGAACCAGCACCCAATAAAGTCAGGGGTACATCCTGAGCCTGATACCATTCAAAGCTAGCTTCTAGTTCATCCCAATTTCTCGGTGCAGCATACCATTGGGCATTTCCACCAACTTTGTATGAAGTCTGATTTGCCAAAGATATTCCCGACTGGATTAGATTGTTCATTATTCATTGCTCATTGATATAAAGCGATGGTTTTAGGAATCGATTGATTGAGATTACCTGCACCAAGGAACATTGCCAAATCACCTGGCTGCAATATTTCTTGATGTAAAAAGTCGGCAATAGAATTAACGTCAGCATGGTAGTAGACTTGGCTGTGGTTAGGCGCGATCTCTTTGACTAAATCCTCTCCACTAATTCCAAAGGCATTTTGCTCTCCTGCGCTATAAATATCGGCGATCACAACCATGTCTGCGTTTTTCAAAACTGCTGCAAACTCAGTTAAAAAAGTTTTGGTGCGACTATAGCGATGGGGTTGAAAAATCGCCACCACTCTTTTTAGGTCATTGTTCCCTGATACCCTCAGTTTACCAGCAGCTATAGTAACGTCAATTTCACTAGGATGATGGGCATAGTCATCAATAAAAGTAATACCGTTAGCTTCTCCGCGATGTTCAAACCGTCTTTTGGTGCCTGCAAATGTCGAGATAGACTGAGCAATAGTCGCAAATTCTAAACCTACCTGTCTGCCCACAGCGATCGCAGCTAGAGCATTACTAAGATTATGTTCCCCTAACATTGGTAACTGTAATTTTCCTAGATATACTCCCCTCTCCCAAATTTCAGCATTACTTCCTTGACCATGATAGATAATATCTTTTGCTGTGTAATGCGCGCCTGTAGAGGGGTCAAGACTATAGCTAATAGTTAACGCCAATTCGTCCCGAATAATTGGGTCATCAATACAGCCAATTAGAGTATTACATTGTCCCGCAAAAGTTTGAAAGACGTTAATTACTTCTCGAATGTCTTGATAGCGATCGGGATGATCTAGTTCAATATTGGTAATTACGCCGATATTAGGGTGATGTTTAACCAAAGAGCCATCAGATTCGTCTGCTTCAGCTACCAAATATTCTCCCTGTCCGCAGCGCGCATTACCTTCCCAAGCATCAACTTCACCGCCAACAATGATGGTTGGATCGACACCGCTTGCTAGCAGCATATAGCCAATTAAGCTACTGGTAGTAGTTTTGCCGTGGGTTCCTGAAACGGCTATACCTTTATACTGTTCAATTAAAGCTGCTAAAAGATCGGAGCGATGAAAAATAGGGCAGCCTAGCTCCACCGCTGCTTGATATTCGGGATTAGTAAGGGCGATCGCTGTCGAACAAATAACCTGAGGTAAAGAGTTAGCACAATCATTTAAAATCTCAACTGCTGGAATAATTTCCGCTTGTCCTCCTGCAGTTACTGGTAATGGTTGAGGCTCTCTACCAGGAGAAGTAAAAGAATTGATATTACTCGCCTCATGACCATAAAAAATTTTGACTCCTAAAGATTCTAGGCGATCGGTAATATGGCTAGAACGCAAATCAGAACCAGACACTGGCAGTTGGCGTTGAGCAACGATGTATGCCAGAGCCGACATTCCGATTCCACCCACACCGATAAAGTGAAATGGTCTACCATTTAAATTTATTTTTGTCACTCTTTTATCTCCTGCCATAACACAAAAATTCTGCTCAAGAGTCACAGATTACTCTATTGTTCTAATGTTGAGTAGTCTAAGACTTGACATCGCTTTAAACAATACGGGCTATGATAACAATATTTTTTTGAACTTAGGTGTAAACAATAACTCGTAAATAATTAAATTTATTTTTTAAAGAGATATATTTGGAGAAATTACCGAAAAATCAGGAGCTTAATTACTTTAAAGACAATATTTTCGGATTTTCTTAATTTATTCAATGTTAATCAAACTATTTACTCTTTTTTTTAGCCTTTACAGACCTCCAAACTGATTTATAAATAGGGTCTTGAATTGTGCTTACTTTACGATATGATGAGTCTTATTAAGAATGTTTTAATCTATTAACCTAATAAAATTTGAGGGCAAGAAACAGTGGTCAGAGTAGCGATTAACGGTTTTGGACGTATTGGACGTAACTTCGTCAGATGTCTATTAAGTAGAGGCAACGACACCAATTTAGAGTTGGTAGGTATCAACGATACTTCTGATCCAAAAACTAACTCTCACCTGTTGAAGTATGACACTATGCTGGGTGTTTTAGATGCGGATATTAGTCATGACAGTAACTCTCTGCTCGTCAACGGCAAAACAATTAAGTGCGTATCCGATCGCAATCCTTTAAACTTACCTTGGAAAGAATGGGATATCGATCTGGTGATCGAATCTACTGGTGTTTTTCGTGATGCCCCTGGTGCTGGCAAACACTTGCAGGCGGGAGCAAAGAAAGTAGTTATTACTGCTCCTGGTAGTGGTCCTGATATTGGTACCTATGTGATGGGCGTTAACGATGATCAATACAAGCATGGTGAGTTTGACATTCTTAGCAATGCAAGTTGTACTACAAATTGTCTAGCTCCCATTGTTAAAGTAATCAATGAGCAGTATGGCATTATCAAAGGGGCGATGACCACTACCCACAGTTATACGGGTGACCAACGTATTCTTGACGCTAGCCACCGCGATCTTAGAAGAGCCAGAGCAGCAGCAGAAAATATTGTACCTACCTCTACTGGTGCAGCTAAAGCCGTAGCTCTTGTATATCCACAGGTAAAAGGAAAGCTTAACGGTATCGCCATGCGCGTACCTACTCCTAATGTATCTGTAGTTGATTTGGTTGCTCAGGTTGAGAAGAAAACTATTGCCGAAGAAGTCAACGATGCACTCAAGAAAGCTTCGGAAACAACCCTCAAAGGCATTTTGGGTTTTACAGACTTACCTTTAGTATCTTCTGACTTTAAAGGTACTAACGTTTCTTCTACTATTGATGGACAGCTTACTATGGTCTTGGATGGTGACATGATTAAAGTCATTGCTTGGTATGACAATGAGTGGGGTTATTCTCAGCGTGTTGTTGACCTAGCTCAACTAGTTGCCAAAGGAATGTAAGATTGAAAGCTAAAATTTTATAACTGATTTTGTTAGACACCTCACTAATTTGGTTAAGCGAGGTGTTTTTTAACTTATTTTTGAGCGGCAATTTTAAGATAATTTACGTTGGTGGGTAAAATGCGATCGTCAAGTTGGCGATCGCATTTTAGATTTAGTCGAGGCAGTAATTGAAGATCCAGTTACGCGATCTATTGCCAGTTAATAAAATTACGCTTAACCCAATCCATACCCACCTCATTATTTAACTTAATTTTCTGTGGTGCGTTGGCATAAATCTTGTTTAAGTTCCATTAATGAAGTGCTTCAACACACTTATCCAGTTCAAATAGAAGGTAACAATCACAAGACCATTGCTATTCGAGCAATTGAACCAGAATATAGATGAGTCTTCAGCATTGAACTGTTGACCATTGGTCACAAGTTAAGGAAATTGGAAAAAAGTCAAGAGAAAAACCAAATCATGTAAAACTCAGAGAGAGTAGGCAATTGAACGATTGGATTTCTCTATGAACAAGAGTAAGAGACTGAACCGAGACCACGCCAAAAAAACTCAACGTCCAATGGTGGAAGATGAGGTGATAGCCAATCAAATTGAAGCATTACTAACACCAGCTATTACAGCTCAAGAAAATTATTATCGTCAATTAGGATTATGAGACAGAATACTCAATCTGCCCTTCATGGTAGCTGCGGTCTTGACTTTATTGTGGAGGGATGTGGCATCCGCTACAGAATTAACCAGAATATTGTCGAGAGAAGGATTTTTGTGGTGTAATTCAGCACAAGTCAGTCAACAGGCATTATCTAGCAGATTTTTAACGTTCCCTGCCGAGTTGTTTGAGAGGTAACCGTTCATTCCCCCTAAAAAATTCCAGAGAAAATTAGGCGCAAGGAATCCCCGCACATTAATTACAAACAGGAAAAGGTAGTGGATTGATTCCTTGACGAGCTAAAGCCAGAACCTTAGCAATATAGTTCCATGGAT
>JBBSPC010000190.1:0-8052 GCA_038259125.1 Chroococcales cyanobacterium
AGCGAATCAAATACTTTTTTCCAAGATGCAGTCCAAGAATTGATTCGTTTTTCGACTGCCAAAAATGATTATTATCGAAAAGGAATGAGAGCTAAGACCTTGATCCAGCAACCTTTGTGATCACCTCTGTCGCCCCTACAGCAGATCATGAGTGCGTAACATCAGTTAATCAGTCAAACGTGAGTTCGACGAAAAATTATGGAGCAAGTAATATCGTTTTATCGATCGCTTACCGAGTTTGGAAGACATTCTGTACCATTGGCTTGTCTATTTTCGCTGCTGCACGATCTAATTCTGTTACTTCTCCTGTGTCTAGTTGCCAGTCTTTGGCAGTGATGTTTTCTTGAGCTTGTTGAATATTTTTTGCCCCAGGAATGGGAATTGCACCTTTGGCAATGCACCAGTTGATTGCTACTTGAGACATGGTTTTCTGGCGGTATAAAGCGATCGCTCGAACACAGTCTAAAAGCGGTTTGGCTTCGGGGACTAATCTTTTAAACAGTAAGCCCCGCAAGCCTTTAGGATAGGTGCTAGGGTCGGTATATTTTCCCGTTAAGATACCCAAACACAGGGGACTATAGGCAATTAACTTAATACCCAATTCGTCACAGGTGGCTTTGATATCTAGTTCCGTTACAGGATAAGTTGAAAGCAGAGAATACTGCACCTGTAAAGTTGCAATGGGAATGTTGCGACTACTAAATTTCTCAGCTACTTTCTTCAATCTCTTTGTCCCATAGTTAGATAGTCCCACTCCTTTAATTAATCCTTGTTCGTATAAGTCTGCCAAGCCGTCTAAAAGCTGCCATTCTTGCCAAGGAAAGTAATTAGCCGTTGACCAGTGCATCTGCGCTAAATCCACCCTACCCATCCGTTGTATTGAGGCTTTCCCCGCAGCTACCATTGAACCTTTGGTTAATCGCCAGGGATAGGCAGCTAGTTTCGTCGCCAGACAGATATCATTTTTATTCAACCCTGTATATTCCCGTGCAAATTTCCCTAGTAGCTTTTCACTCTGACCATTAAACTTACCCGTACCGTAAGAATCTCCAGTGTCAAACAAAGTAACGCCACTGGCAACGCAGAGATTAAATACTTCCTGTAGCTGACTATTCATACTTTCGTCGTAACCCCACAGCAGGCGGTTTCCCCACGCCCAAGTCCCACAACCCATCAGGGGAAAAATCAGTTTTTTAGTAGTTGACATAATAACTCTTTATTTTAATTTGATAGGATATAAAAATAAAATCGGCTAAAATTAGCGGAATAAGCCTAAGATTACCAGAAAAATATCAATTATTTGCCAAAAATCAGAACTTGATATTAATACTGTTGAGTTGGCTTTATCCCCCTAGAAACTCCTGACAAAAGGTAAAACATGGACTCGCAAATCCCTTTAGGTTCAGTTATTCAAGGTTCTTTAACCAAAGGTCTAGAAGTAAGATTACATCCTGATGTATCAGTTGAAGATATGCGAGTCGGTAAATTTCTAGTAATTCAGGGAACAAGATCGCGTTTCTTTTGCCTGTTAACTGATGTATCTCTTGGGTGTTCGAGCGATCGCATTATTGCCAATCCCCCGCCTATTGAAGATACTTTTTTACGGGATGTCTTAGCAGGAAGCGGTACTTATGGTACTGTTGCTCTTTCCCCCATGCTGATGTTTACCCCCACAGCCACCCAGAGCGATTTTTCTAGTTTACCTATAGATCCAGATAAAAATACAAGTTTAGGTTCTCTGCAAGCTCAAACTAGCATTGATATGGAATTATTACCTGTTAAGACAATTCCTGCCCACTTTAGTCAAGTCTACGAAGCTACCGAACATGATTTCCGCAGTGTCTTTGGTTGGGAAGACGATCCTTTTCGTCGCAATTTTTCCATCGGTGAACCTTTAGATATGAATGTGCCTGTCTGTATCGATCTCGATCGCTTTGTAGAACGTAGTAATGGAATCTTCGGTAAATCTGGAACTGGTAAATCCTTTCTCACTCGTCTTTTACTATCTGGAGTGATTCGCAAGGATGCAGCAGTCAATCTGATGTTTGATATGCACTCAGAATATGGCTGGGAAGCAATGAAAGAAGGAAAGCAGGTAAGCACCGTCAAAGGTTTGCGTCAGCTTTTCCCAGGCAAAGTAGAAATGTATACTCTCGATCCCGAATCTACCAAGCGCAGAGGCGTTAGGGATGCCCAAGAACTTTATCTCAGCTACGATCAAATTGAAATTGAAGACCTAAAGTTAGTCTCTTGCGAATTAGGTCTATCTGAAGCAGCAATGGATAACGCCAACATCTTATATAACGAATATGGTAAGTCTTGGATCATGCGCCTGGTAAACATGACCAACGAAGATATTAAAATGTTCTGCGAAGCTAAACAAGGTCATCAAGGTTCAATCTCCTCTTTGCAGCGCAAATTGATGCGTCTAGATAGCCTAAAATACATTCGTTCAGCTTGTCCCCACAACTATATCGATCAATTAATTCAAGCTTTAGATGCAGGGAAAAATATTATCATCGAATTTGGTTCTCAGTCTAATATGCTGTCCTATATGCTGGCAACAAATATGATTACTCGTCGTATTCATTCCAGCTACGTCAAAAAAGCCGATCACTTTTTACAAACCAAAAACCCTCTCGATAAACCTCGCCAGCTAGTAATTACCATTGAAGAAGCGCACCGTTTCCTTGATTCTAGTATTGTCCATCAAACCATCTTTGGCACGATCGCTCGCGAAATGCGCAAGTATTTTGTTACTCTTTTGGTGGTAGATCAGCGTCCATCAGGAATTGATAACGAAGTCATGTCCCAGATTGGTACTCGCGTTACCTGCTTACTAAATGACGAAAAAGATATCGAGGCGATCTTTACAGGTGTTTCTGGAGGAGCTAATTTAAAGTCAGTATTAGCTAAACTAGACTCCAAGCAACAAGCTTTGATTTTAGGTCATGCCGTACCCATGCCTGTAGTAGTAAGAACTCGCGCTTACGATGCTCAATTCTACCGCGAGATTGGCTGTACCGACTGGGAAGAAATGCCCAATGAACAGGTATATGCAGCAGCAGAAGTTGCCAAAGCAGATTTAGGGTTTTAAAAAAACTCCACGCAAAGATTACTTGATTGAGCGGCTTAAAAATCCTGCTCTCAAACTCGGACTAAAGTAAAAATTGCAGCAATAATGAACCAATACTACCTATAAATTTACCTACGTTACCCATTCCTCCTGCTTGCTGAGTTGCATTATCTTCTGCTTGCTGAATCAAAGCCATTTTTTGCTGGAAATCCATAGCAGTTTTGTAGCCTAGTTGATGTTCTTGCTTTTTAAATAACTTAGCTGCGATCGCCGTATTTTTTTTGGCTTCTGCTCGTCGATCAAAGTTATATTCAATAATGGCTAATCCCAGGTAAGATGGAGCTAATTCAGGATCTATTTTAATTGCTTTACGGTAATTGGCGATCGCAGCATTATAATTTCCGCGCTCGGCTTCTCGTACTCCCCAACGATGAAATTGTTCTGCCGATGCAGCCGTCTCAGACAAACCTTTAATTCCTTCTAAGTGAGCAGAATCAAGGTCAACTTCAGTCAAATTAGTGTTGCCTACATAAGCATTTCTGAGATCTGTACCAGCTAAATTTGCTCCTGTTAAATTTGCCCCCGTTAAATTTGCTCCATTTAAGGATGCTCCTGTTAAATTTGCCCCCGTTAAATTTGCCCCTGTTAGATTTGCCTGACTTAAATTTGCCCCCGTTAGATCCGTCTGGAGCAAGTCCGCCCCCTTCAAATCTGCCTGTACTAATCCAGAGCTATTTAGGTCACATTGAGAACACTTTTTAGTACTTAAAAGTTGATTTAAATCAGTTAGACTTTCAGCTTGAGCAGGTAATGATAAAGCAATAGTAGTTGAGGTAATGATTGCCGATAGTAATTGAAGTTTCATAGGTTTTAAAATAAAGTGTGAAGATTCCGCCATTTTAGCCTCTATAAATTTCAAATGTAGAATACTGATTACTTATCTCTTCGGATCGAGAGCATCCCTTAGTCCATCACCAATATAGTTAATACTTAATACTGTTAAAAATATTGCCATACCAGGAAAAATTGCCATATAAGGAGCAGAAGTTAAATAATCTTTTGCCTCAAATAACATTCGCCCCCAAGTTGGCACATCAGGAGGAAAACCTAAACCTAGAAAACTCAAGGTAGATTCGGTAATAATGGCGTTACCAACTGATAAGGTAGCAGCCACAATAATGACGCTTAAAACATTAGGAAATAAATGTGTCCATATAAGCCGACTTGGTTTTGCGCCGATCGCTCTGGCTGCGCTGACAAATTCTAACTCTTTAAGTTTGAGAAAATCTGCTCTAACTAATCTGGCTACCGACATCCAATTTAATCCACCTATCAGCAAGACAATTAAAATAAATATGCCTAGTTCTGCCCCTGCAACTTTTTTAATCAAATCGCGAAACAAATAAACAATTAAAAGTAATAAAGGTAATTGAGGTAATGCCAAAAATAAATCAGTAATTCGCATTAAAATCCCATCAATAATACCGCCATAAAAACCAGCAATCGCACCCACAATTGTACCTAGAAATATCGCCACCAGCATTGAAGCAATGCCCACCGTTAAAGATATTCTGCCTCCCTGCAAAATTCTCGCTAATTGATCTTGCCCTAAATCATTTGTACCAAAAGGATGTTCCCAACTAGGAGGCGCAGAAGAAGCCAGGAAATCTATTTTATCAGCGGAATTAGTATAAATAAGAGGAGCAAAAACAACCGCTAAAGCGATAATTAGAATTACTATTGAGCCAAAAATAGCAGGCTTGTCTCGTTTATACCTGCGCCAACTATCCAACCACAAACTACTCTCAACCTGCATATAGCAATCCTAAATAATTTGTGAAAGTTTCTTCTGCCTTCTGCCTTGCATCACCAACAAAGTTCATGACTTAGATAGGACTGCTATATAACATAATTTATGTGCTGACTACTGTTTTAGTATTATCTTGCTTAACGAGAATTTTAGCAGAGGGCAATGAGCTTTTCTGAGAACGTTTGCTACTCTTTTTAATTTTTGCCCTGTAGAAAGGCGATCGCTCTTTAAAAATTAATGTCTTTACCATTAATAATGGAATCTGCATTGAGCAATCAAAATTGAATTAGATTCAACCGCGTAAACTAGTCTATACTCCTTGGATCTCTTTGATTAATAAGTTAATCTGTTTAATTATTTTTTCTGTCCATTACAATTTTTTGCAACAGAACCCCAAATCGCACCTTCTAACCTTGTGTTTATTGAAAAATGAAGAGGATAAATATCACGTATTAAATGTTGCGAAAAAAGCCAATAAATACAAAGTTTAGATTCAGACAATAAATGCGATCGCGGTCAACAATTTAAATAGTAAAGATAAATATATTTAAATCAGTTTTATTTAATATATTTATCATAAAAAATTGTCTTTATTGTGCAGAACAAATTAAATTAGATGCCATTAAATGTAAGCATTGTCAAAGCGACTTAGGAAAAGATAGTAGCAAGAAAATAAAAGAAAAAACGGACAGTGTAGTTTCAAGAATTTTAGTTACAGGTAGTCTTCTTTTTTTTTATATTTAGTATAGAAATTAAAGCTTATGTGCTTAATTGCGATCGCTCGTGCCTAATTCTTCAATTCTATTAAGGGTTTTCTGGTACAATTTTTCTTAGCCCTGTTGTCGTTTCCACAGAATAAGATGAGCAAATTGATTCGATCAATTTGCTCATTTTTAAAATTAATTTTTATGCCGATATAATACATTAACGATTAGCCTAGCAATAATTCTAAAAAAGCTAGGCTTACGTCCATTAGAGGTAGAAGATATTGAAGGTTCTTGTTTTTTGTTTTGCGATCCTTTTACGGCATCAACTTGTTGTGGTTTTGAAGTTGCTTCTGACTTTACTTCAGCTACTTCTTCTGAGTCTGTAAAAGTTTCAGATGCTGAATGCTCTATTGCTGAAGATGATAAAGCATGGCACTTATCAAGGAACTCTTCGAGTTTTTGACGGTCTTCTAAAGCTGTTTGACGTGCATTGGTAGCGCACTGAGCAATGTCATCTTTGCCGATGTAAGAAAGCCATTTTTCTAAATCTTCTCTGACTAAATAATTAGTGCCATCGTCAGGAAATTGTTGACACAATTGCAATAGGTCATCGGCATTATGAGCTAGTTGACCATTAGAAAATTGAAAGGGCTGGGTCATGATCTTTGGTTGTATTTTATCAATCAAGAAGAAAGTTCAACTTTATCTTGGCACAGGTATATTGATACAAACCTTCATAAGGCCTAAATATGTTAACTTATCTATCTAAAATAAGTTTTTTGGGACAAAACAACCTTATCTGGGTATTTTTTATCCCGCTTGTTGAGAAAGCACGCTTGCTCTTTGTTTTAACAACCTCAAAGCTCTATTCTTAATTTGTCTTACTCTTTCCCTGCTGATACCGCAAAGATTGCCTATCTGTTCATAAGTCATTATTTCCCCGTCTTTCAAACCAAAGCGAAGAGTAATTACATCTCGTTGCTTAGGAGACAAAGTATCCAATAAATCTTCAACCTGAGAACTTAATTCTTTTTCATAAATAAAGTCCGTAGGCGAAGCTGAATCATCTGCTAATATTTGCCCCAACTCGGTCTGATTGTCATCTATAGTTAGATTGAGGCTTCTTGGCTTAGTAATTTGCGAAGCTCTAAGGATAAATCTAAATTTTTTCTGGCTAATATCAAGTTCGGCAATTAATTCATCTTCGCTGGGTTTTCTACCCAATTCCTGAGACAGTTGACGAGTTACTTTTTTTATTTTGTTTAGGTCTTGAGTAACGTGAATCGGCAAACGAATAGTACGAGCCTGATTGGCGATCGCTCTAGTCATCGCCTGTCTAATCCACCAATAGCTATAGGTAGAAAACTTGTATCCTTTGCTTGGGTCAAATTTTTCTGCTGCCCTCATTACACCGATACTGCCTTCTTGAATCAAATCAAGAAAGGACAAACCTCGATTCTGATATTTTTTGGCAATGGAAACTACTAGACGTAAATTTGCCCTAGCCATTTTTTGTTTGGCTCGTTGTCCTCTACGAACAATCGCTTCTTTTTGAGGAGTCAAATTATCTTGCTCTAATAAAGGCATCATCGCCTGAATTTGATTTGCAAGCTCAACCTCTTCTTCTCCTTTTAGTAGAGGTGTACGTCCAATTTCTTTTAAATACTTAGCGATAGTATTACTTGAATTCATTTTTAGCTGTTTAGATTAGTTTTACAGTTTTCGATCTTGATTTAATTTACGTAAAAAAACTTAACAAATGCTTTAATTCAATTTCATCCTACTTTTGAGAACGTTAATCTTGCAGGAAAATTAGCTACTTCCCCTGAAAATTGAATCGTGCTGTACCGTAAATTTTCTCTTACTTCTTTTACGTATATCAATTTCTGGTTGAGGTACACATCTCTCTAAGGCAGTAAACTAGAAAATTTCTCCCTACTATTGAAAGAAGCCTTTGTGGTTAGACTGCAATTGGGTGCTTAATTGTTTTTTACTCCAAACAAAGAATCAACAATGTCTTTTTCTTGGCTAATAAATAATTTTTTGTAGAGATTTTCTTTATAAAGCATTTGTTTGTGCATTTGCACAAGTAGCTCTTGCGCTTGCTCACGGGATAGCTGCTTAACCCGACTTTCAAATACCTTATGATTGAATTCTTGTTCGACAGAAAGGCTATTTTCTAATCTGTTCATTATGGTTGCCCTCTTTACTTTACTCATACATTGTAAACAAAGTTTAAGATGACTTGACTCTATCTAGAGTAGTAATATCCGAAAATTAGCTATGATTTTGCCGAAACCAGAGGGTAGGGTGGGGTGCTCACAAGGGTAGGTTTTTTACAAAGGTGTGAGTAACGACTCAGAAATAAGATATGAGTAGAGTCAACAGCGAACATAATTTCAGATAGATGACAGCTACACTGACCCTTGGTTAATTCTTACCGATTTAAAACCAGTAGA
>JBBSPC010000191.1:0-8026 GCA_038259125.1 Chroococcales cyanobacterium
CTCCAGATTTAAATAAAATAGAGCGTTGGTGGTCTGTTCTCAAAACCTGGATGAAGCAGACAATCAAAGAATTTCAGACTGTCAGAGAATGTGTTGATGCAGCTTTTGAAAAATGTCCTAACGTATATGCGTAACGCTATAGATAAAATGAGAGTAGAATTTAAAGTAGAGATTGCTCTACAATTGTAGAGCAAAAACAAGATTCTCAAAAAAAAATTAAATCTCACTGTCTTGAAGTTGAAGCTATTGCCAGAAAACTTTACTTACAAGGCATTTATCCAAGTGAAGTAGCTGTTTCGCAATATATCGACAAGCCAGGATATTTTAGGTATAAGGAAGTGAGGAATGCTTTGAGGCATTTTCAAGATAATCTTGCCTAAATTGCATTAATTTGCTAAGCATGATGTGCATAGCTTAGAAAGATATTTGTTTCATGTATTAAGTTAATGCTTGGCGGAAGCATAAAATTGCCAAGAGTCAGCGGAAGCATAAAGCTTCCAAAACGGCAAAGTTATGCTTTCTGTCACACAAACACAGTCAAAGATTGAGCGTGAGCGAAATGGGCGATACTGGACTTGAACCAGTGACATCCTGCTTGTAAGGCAGGCGCTCTACCACTGAGCTAATCGCCCTCAGCTATCTAATTTACAGATGCCCTTGAGAAAAGCTTCAAAATACCTGAAAACTTAGTACTTAGAAAATATAACAGTCTTTTGGTTTTTTTGCAAACTTTCAATTAAATCAATATAGCAACAAATTATAAATAATAATGCACGTCAGCCTATTTTTGTCTTGATAAGTTAAAAAGGAATTTCTAGATCAATTTTAGATTTAAAACTGCCATCTTGTTGAAGATCGGCATTTAAACCAATCGAACCCAATTTTGTCTGGGCTTTCCAGAAAGCACTGCCACCAGTAAGAGTAGTTTCTTGATCGACATTAGCTTTAACTCCCAGCAAACCTAAAGCAGTTTTAGCTGCAATTTTAATACTGCCACCAGCAAAAGTAGTATCATCATCAAACTCTCCACTTACTCCAACTCCAATATCAGAACCCAATAAACGATTTGTATTCCAAGAAGCATTGCCACCGTTAAATCTAGATTGCTCATCAATTTTGACATTGGCAGTTAAAGAGCCAATCAAGGTATTGGTAGCAACATTAACGTTACCACCAGCAAAGGTAGTATTTTGGTCAAATTTACCTTTAACTGCTAGTGAACCTAACTTGGTTTTAGCTTTCCAAGCAGCATTTACACCGCTAAATTGAGTTTGATCATTAAAGTTGCTTTGTACTGCTAACAAACCCAACTTGGTTTTGGCATTCCAGGCAGCGTTTGCACCGCTAAATTGAGTTTGATCATTAAAGTTGCTTTGTACTGCTAACGAACCTAATTTGGTCTTAGTCTGCCAAGCAACAGTACTTTTAATCGGTTTAATTTGATTACTAATATTGATAGCTAAATTTATTGAGCCTAAATCTGTTTTAGTTTGCCAAAAAGCTTTGCCTTTTTTTAAATTTGCTTGAGAGTCAAAATTGCCGTCGAATTTTAAAGAACCAATTCTAGTATCTGTTTTCCAAGATGCTACGCCAGATTTAAAAGTAGATGCTTGATCCTCAGAAAAATCATCCTTAACTTGATTTAAATTAATACTATTTTTATCTACAGCAAAAGTATTGATGGCAGCAGGAAAAATATTATTTGCCTTTTTTTCAGCATCTAATACATAATTAGAAGATATTTTGCTAGTTCCAAAAATTTTAGCAGCCGAAAAAAGCTCTAAATTGCCTCGCATTACTTCGTTGTTAGTTGATGATTGTTTAAAATCACTTGGAAGTGCAATTGGCTCTAGAAAATTGATCGATGCTCCTAGAAATATTCCTGCTGCAGTTAACCACATAAATACATTTCTGAAATTTAAAAGGTTTTACGGCTAATCTCTAGTTTAAATTTATCAGTATGAAAATAGTGTGATCCGCAAACGAAGTTTTGATAAAGTTTTTGGTTAGCGATCAATATAAACTACTATATAAGATTTTTCATGTCTGCTTTTTGTGATGGTTGCAATCCTAAAATTGATTCATAAATTATAAAAGAGATGCGATCGCTACATATCCCCAATTATAAATTATTTAGCTTTATTTAATCGGTTCTATTGCAAAAAGTTTTAATGGATAGAAAAACTCTGTAAATAACTAAATTTTTAGACGCTCTGACTATTTTTTAATACTTGAGCCAATTTTAAGTAATTACAGTTGGATTTAATGTTGATTTTTGCTTCAAAAATTTTCGCATTTTCATTGACTATTAGCATTACTTATGTGTAAGATAATACTTAAACATAATTAATCTTTAGTTATTTTCCGTAATCTAGTGCAACGGAATTTTAATCTAAAGCAATTATCAACATCATTAAATAATTATCAATAAAACAGGAGATATTTAAATATCATGGGAGACAAAGATTTTTTCTTAAGTCCTGATGATGCTCAGACTATGGGCAACATCGAATACATGAGAACCAGCAGAAGAACCAGAAGAACTTTCCCCAAAACCCTTAAAAATAAAGACGGTTTTGCATTTGAAAACGAAGTTTCTTCTATGGGCAACAGGAATAACCTTTACAAAAATAGTAATACTAATCAGAATACTACTGAAAATACTGTTTTTAATCCTACTCCTAGCTCTCAGTCTCAGCCTGGAATTACTGGTGGTTCTGCGGTTACTCAAACCAATCAAGGTCAGCCTCAGTTTAATTTTAAGCAGTCTGCACCCGCACCTACATCAACTCAACAATCTCCTGAGAAACGTCGCCAATCAGATAGCAGCATGGATATGTTCCGTAACATGGCTAAGAAGATCGGTAAAAGATAATAAACTAATTTAGAGGATATCTGAAAAGCTATTTTTGCTAGACTATTACTGGCTTTTGCTCCTCAAACTCGGGGAGATTGAGAGGGCTTTTATGTAGCAAATTTGACTTCTCAGACGACCTCTCAGCTAAACTGCAATCTTAATGTCGTTTAGATAGCAAATGATAATTGAGGTGAATTATAGTTCGCCTCATTTTTTTAGTTTTTCACTATTCTATTGTAAAAATTAAACTACGATGCGTCAGGGGCAGTAGGATAAGCCTATTAAACGTAAGTTATTTATTAAGGAGTAGAAAATCAATGACCAATACGCAAACTAGGAAAGCCGATCATCTGCGTATTTGTCTGGAGGACGACGTTCAGTTTCGTAATTTAACTAATGGATTTGATAAATATCGTTTTGAACACTCCTGTTTACCTGAAATTAACTTAAGTGAAGTAGATTTAAGTACAAAATTTTTAGGTAAAACTTTAAATGCACCCATACTAATCTCTTCGATGACGGGGGGAACAGAACAGGCAAAAATGATTAACTGTCGTTTAGCCGTAGCAGCCCAAAAACACGGTTTGGCGATGGGGGTGGGTTCACAACGGATTGCGGTAGAAAATCCGGATGTAGCTCATACTTTCGACGTGCGATCGCTTGCTCCTGATGCTATATTGTTTGCTAACTTGGGGGCGATACAGCTTAATTACACCTATGGCATTGAGCAATGTTTGAGAGTCGTAGATATTTTAAAAGCCGACGCGCTGATTCTGCATCTTAATCCTTTACAAGAATGTATCCAACCCAACGGCGATACAAAATTTAAAGGCTTGTTAGCCAAAATAAAACAGCTATGCCAGCAAATAGATGTACCCGTAATTGCTAAAGAGGTTGGCAATGGTATTTCCGCATCTATGACAACTAAGCTCATCGAAGCAGGAGTAGATGTCATTGATGTAGCAGGTGCAGGAGGAACATCCTGGGCAAAAGTAGAAAGTGAAAGAGCAGAAACTAATTTACAGCGTAGATTAGGCAGAACTTTTGCAGACTGGGGGATTTCTACCGCTGACTGTATCGTCCAAATTCGCCAACAATATTCAGACTTGCCTTTAATTGCTTCGGGAGGCTTACGAGACGGTATGGAAGTGGCTAAAGCGATCGCCTTGGGAGCAGATTTAGCGGGATTAGCCTTTCCTTTTCTTCAGGCTGCATCCGAATCAGAATCAGCCATAGACGAGTTGATTGAATTACTTATTGCCGAGATTAAAACAGTTATGTTTTGTACGGGAAATGTAAATTTATCTCAGTTAAAGCGATCATCATCTTTAATAAAAATAAAATAATCTCAAAGGCGCGCTCGGTTAATTGTTAAAAGAAAGCTATAGGTTGACCTACTTGTCAAACTTCGTGGCAATTTTTATACTTTTTGCCACTACCACACCAACAAGGTTCGTTACGCTTGGGTGCTGTTCCTGGTAAGATATCTCCTTCTAGATAAAACCATTGACCATCAGTTTTAATAAACCTTGAACGTTCGTGGAGTTGTCCTGGTTCATTTAGTTGATAAATTGCTTCAAATTCTACATACCCAGTCACGTCATTCTTTTTACCTTTTTGTGTATCAATAATGCTCAAGCCTAGCCACTGGGTATTGTTAATACTCTTGGTCAATTCTTACTTATCGCTAGGTTTTCTTTTGTCTGGATGCAGAGTGGCAATAAGATAATCAACGTTACCTCGATTGAAAGCAGTATAGCGCGATCGCATTAATTTCTCAGCCGTTTCTGGTTTCTTCTTACCAGATAGATACATCCCACAACAGTATGAATATTGCTTTTTGCTTCCACAAGGACATAACTCTTTGGACATTTTGAGGTTATCAAACCTTTTTTAGCTAAATATATTAGATATTATCTCAGATAGATTACTTAGCAAAATTAAATCAAATAATTTTGCACTATCCGTGATGGAAAATAAAAATCTGAAATCGATGGTGCGATCGAGTAATAATATACAAATGAGAAGATGAGCAAACCCTTAACCAAATTCAACTAGTTGAAACTGTGACAGAAGCAAAAAGCTACAAAGAAACCGTAAATCTGCCCCAAACAGAATTTAATATGCGGGCGAATGCCGTGCAGCGCGAACCAGAATTACAGCAATTTTGGGCAGAAAACAAAATTTACGAGCAACTGTCACAGAATAACCCTCAAGAATCCTTTATTCTCCACGATGGTCCTCCCTATGCCAATGGTGCGTTGCATATGGGTCATGCGTTGAATAAAGTGCTAAAGGATATAATCAATAAATATAAGTTGTTGCAAGGACACAAGATAGACTACATCCCTGGTTGGGATTGTCACGGGCTACCAATTGAATTAAAAGTTTTACAGAAAATTAAGTCTAAAGAGAGACAAGAACTAACTCCGCTTAAGTTGCGCCAAAAAGCTAAAGAATTTGCGATCCAAGCGCAACAGGAACAGTGTGAAAGCTTTAAGCGTTATGGCATCTGGGGAGATTGGTCACATCCTTATTTAACTCTTACGCCAGAATACGAAGCAGCGCAAATTGATGTCTTTGGGCAAATGGTGCTTAAAGGGCATATCTATCGCGGTTTAAAACCCGTTCACTGGAGTCCTAGTTCTCGGACTGCATTAGCTGAGGCAGAATTGGAATACCCTGAAGGGCATACTTCTCCTAGTATTTATGTAGCTTTTCCTGTAACTAAGTTGGGAAAAGGTGCAGCAGAATTAGAACAGTATTTGCCCAACCTAAGCGTAGCTATCTGGACAACTACTCCCTGGACTATCCCTGGTAACTTGGCGGTAGCTGTTAACGGAGAATTGGAATATGCGGTTGTGGCAATGAGTCCGCCTTTACCTTCTGTAGAGTCAATGATGGCAAAAGAAGGAGTATCTTATTTAATAGTTGCCAAGGATTTAGTTGAGAAACTAGCGACAACTTTAGGAGTAGAGTTAAAAGTTAAAACTACCCTAACAGGTAAAGCATTAGAAAATAGCACCTATCGTCATTCTTTGTTTGAGCGCGAAAGCAAAGTAGTTATCGGTGGCGATTATATTACTACAGAATCTGGTACAGGCTTAGTTCATACTGCCCCTGGACATGGACAGGAAGACTATATCACAGGACAAAAGTATGGTTTGCCTATTCTTTCGCCTGTGGATGATGGGGGAAGATTTACTGAGGAAGCAGGTAAGTTTGCAGGGTTGCAGGTAGTTGCTAAAGGCAATGAAAAAGTAAGTGCAGGTAATCAGGCAATTATTGATGCTTTGAGCGAAGCAGGTTCATTACTCAAGCAGGAAGAATACGCCCATAAATATCCTTATGACTGGCGCACAGGAAAGCCAACTATTTTCCGCGCCACCGAACAGTGGTTCGCCTCCGTTGAAGGATTCCGCGCTGAGGCATTAAAGGCTATTTCTGATGTTACCTGGATTCCTGCTCAAGGAGAAAAACGGATTACGCCTATGGTAAGCGATCGCTCTGACTGGTGTATTTCTCGTCAGCGTAGCTGGGGTGTACCGATTCCCGTCTTTTATGATCTAGAAACTAACAAGCCTTTATTAACCGAAGAAACTATCAATCATGTTAAGGCGATCTTTGCCGAAAAAGGCTCTGATGCCTGGTGGGAATTATCGGTAGAAGAGTTATTACCCGAACAATATCGCCATAATGGACGCACTTATCGCCAGGGTACAGACACAATGGATGTCTGGTTTGATTCTGGTTCATCTTGGGCTGCGGTAGCCAAAGGTAGAAACCTTAAATATCCCGTTGATATGTACCTAGAAGGAAGCGATCAACATCGAGGCTGGTTTCAATCTAGCTTACTTACCAGTGTTGCGACTAACGGTATTGCACCCTATAAAACAGTTCTTACTCATGGCTATGTAGTGGATGAGAAAGGCTTTAAGATGAGCAAGTCAAAGGGTAATGGTATCGCCCCCGAATTGATTATTGAAGGGGGCAATAATCAAAAACAAGAACCAGCTTATGGTGCTGATGTGCTGCGTCTTTGGGTGTCTTCGGTTGATTATACTTCAGATGTTCGCGTCGGCAAAAATATCATTAAGCAGACCTCTGATATGTACCGGAAGGTGCGTAATACGGCTCGTTTCTTACTAGGTAACTTACACGACTTCGATCCTAAAAAAGATGCGATCGCTTATGCAGACTTACCAGAGTTAGATAAGTATATGCTGCACCGCATGACAGAGGTATTTGCTGAAGTTACCGACGCTTATGATAGCTATCAATTCTTCCGCTTCTTCCAGGCAATCCAAAACTTCTGTGTCGTGGATTTATCTAACTTCTATTTAGATATTGCTAAAGATAGACTTTATATCAGCAGCCTTGATTCCTTCCGCCGTCGTAGCTGTCAAACTATATTGGCAGTTGCCATCGAAAATATTGCCAAAGCGATCGCACCTGTACTGTGTCACATGGCAGAAGATATCTGGCAAGCCTTACCCTATGACACAGGTTATAAATCTGTATTTGAATCTGGTTGGATAGAAATCAAAGACGAATGGCAAAACCCTGTAGGGGCGTTGCGCGCAACGCCCCTACAATGGGATACAATTCGAGATTTGCGGGATGAAGTAAACAAGGTAATGGAACAGGCAAGAACAGCAAAAGCGATCGGTTCTTCTTTGGATGCTAAGGTGTTACTACAAGTTGCCGATTCCGAATTAAAAGATAAACTTGCAGCTTATAATTCCTCTGATTCAATTAATGAAAAAGATGTAGATGAATTGCGTTATTTCTTCTTAGCCTCTCAAGTAGAGTTAGTCGATTCTCTGCCTGATGCAGAATATAAAAGTGAATCAAATATCGCTAATATTGCTGTAGTTAAAGCTGATGGTGAGAAATGCGATCGCTGTTGGAATTATTCGCTTTCTGTAGGTAGTTTTGCCGAAGATCCGACAATTTGCGATCGCTGTAATGCTGCATTGAAAGGCAAGTTCTAATTATTAAATAACTTTAGGGAATAGTCAATAAATTGTTCTCTTTAGAATCTGGAGTTTATGATATGCAATGGAGTAAAGCAAAAAAAAGATTTCGGCTATTATTATATGAAATCCAAAAAAGAATGCTACACATCAAAAGACAAGATAAAATCGCAAGATAGATATTAAATGCTTA
>JBBSPC010000192.1:0-8019 GCA_038259125.1 Chroococcales cyanobacterium
GATTGGACTTCTCATCCACAATGGAATCATCAAATAGGATGGAAGCATGTCTTAAATAATGTCCGTCTTCTGATTCAACCAAGCCTTCTCTTATGGTTGATTTTTCCCTGGCTAGAGATATTTCCCAATTCTTCTTTATTATAGTAATGGTCGAGAGTATTAAGACATAATTTTTAATGTAGGGGCGAATGCCATTCGCCATCAAAATACATTTTGTCCTAATAGAAGTGTCTGTAACTATACTAGGATTACATAAATTAATTGATAGCATCAATCAACTTCAAACACTGCCTCTTTCTAGATAAATCGCCTTATTTTCTACTGTTTTAATTCGGAGTCTGACAGAAGAGGGTTATGGTTGAGTATTCAGAGGTTATGGCAATGCTCAAACCAGTCATTACTCAAACCAGTCATTACTCAAAATAGATATGGTCAAGGAAAGAGAACTAAAGCAGCTAATAGTAAGACTAGAGAAGCAGAAAAAGAATTAGCTACTTTAAAGCAAAAATTTATAGATTTTGTCAACTCAGAGGTTGTTCAACTTGGTAAATGGCTAATAGAAAAGCTAAATCTTTCGGGACAGTTTAGAAAGACAGATTTAGCCAAAAAAGGTTTAGTCCATATTCAAGATTATCAAGGTGATGTTGGAGACTTGGTTAGCACTTTACAAGAATATAATAGAGTTGCAAATCAACAGTTGTCTGAAAATGAAAAAACTATATTATCTCTTCAAGATACTATAGATAATCTAACTAAAGTTTTACTAGCTAGTAAAGATAAAGAAATCAGCAACAAAGATAAATTAAGCAGAGTTACTAAAGAAGAAGTAATTCAAGAAGTTGGTTTAGAAGTCTGGAATAAGGTTTGGTTAAAAATTCAAAGCAGAGTTGACACTGATGAAGCTAGTTAAAGGGTTGAGCTATCGGCAATGGCAACAAAGAAATACATCCAGTTTTAAAGCTTTAGCTAAAGATGTTCAGAAAGACGTAAGAGGTAAGGGTTACTATACTGCGCCAAAAGAATGGTACGCGGTCAAGATATTCATGCTACTACTTCAATTAAAGAAGCTAAAAAAAGAGGCTATGAGTATTTTAATAAACGAGGAGAAAAACTAATTAATCGGGCTGGATATATTTATTTCGATCAAAACTATATAACCATCGATCACAAGATCAATAAAGCTCGATGTCCACAAAAAATGTTTGACTTTGATAATCTACAAGCTGTATGTTGGCGGTGTAATTGGGAAAAAAGTGACGATAATATAGTAATGGTCTGGAGTGTTAGGACAAAAGGTAAAATGGAATCGACAAAGCAAAGCGAAAAGAAATGGCAAAAGCTTATAGTTACGACTTACGCTAAAAAGTAATTAAGGCTATCGAGTTAGATGGATGGAAGAAAAGCCAAGCAGCGGAAATATTCCAAATCAGCCGAAATACGATTGATTTATGGTTAAAACGAAGACGAGAAACAGGAGATTATCGTCCTCTATCAAATCGTCCTCAGCGTACAAAAGCTAAAATTACTGACTGGCAAATATTTCAAGAATTTGCTGACAAATATGGAGAGAAAACTCAGGCTCAAATGGCTTTGCTTTGGGATGAACCAATTAGTCCCCGCACAATTTCGAGAGGATTAAAGAAAATTGGTTTTACACGAAAAAGCGGTCAGACCCCGCGTCGCCGTCAGGCGCAAGGGAACGCTGACCAAGACAAAAGAGCTATGGATACGAAGAAAGAAATGAAGATAGAAGAAATGAATTTAAAGCTGAATTAGCTGCAATTGAACCATCAAAAAGAGTTTATGTAGATGAATCGGGGATGGATAGCCGTAGCGACTATGGTTATGGATGGAGCAAAAGGGGTCAAAAATTTGAAGCCCTAAAGTCGGGAAAGAGAACAGGACGAGTCAATATGATTGCTGCTTACTGCCAAAAACAATTATTTGCACCATTTACAGTTGATGGGAGTTGTAATCGAAGTGTCTTTGAAACCTGGGTAGAAAAATGTTTGATTCCTGCATTAAAACCTGGACAGGTCGTAATTATGGACAATGCTACTTTTCATAAAGCGGATGCGACCCCGCGCCGCCGATAGGCGCAAGGGAATGCGCACCAAGCAGGAGGACGTATTCAAGAGCTAATTGAATCAATTGGCTGCCGTCTACTATATTTACCACCCTATTCTCCAGATTTAAACCGAATTGAAAAGTGTTGGGCATGGCTGAAGAGTCGTATTCGCCATTGCTTGCCAAACTCTAATTCTTTGAGAGGGGTCATTGAGTCAGTTCTCAAAGATGCTACGTCCTAACACTCTAGACCGCTACTATATACCTATGATTCTCGATACACTAGGGTATGTTTAAACTCTTTGGTCGAAGAAACACTGTCTCGCTACCAATAATATAAATTGCCGATCGCAAGTTTAAAAAGTCAAACCAAGTTATATTAAAGGTCAATACTGTAAAATCCGCTCTTGTTGAATTTATTAAGCCTCTAGAATTTCAGTAGTGGTTAGATTAGATTGGCAGAACATTACAGAAGCGATCGCGATCATCAACCAGTAAAATAAATGAAAACCAATCGATATCTTACTATAGTCGATGCTGTCTTCCTTAACAGATAGAGCGATCGCCATAACTTATTTATAATAAGTTACACCGCGATATTTTAATTTAGTTTTCTGTTGCTTTAAGGCCTTGCTTCTTTCAACTTGCAAAGTCAAATTCCAGGCGCGATCAAGTTTTTCTATATGATCCAAATGCCAACAATCTTGAATAAATTGTCTTTTGTGGTTATACCAAAATGTAATCGGATCCAACAGTCTTGATTCGGGCTTATGAAATAGCTGTTTGATATAGTTCAGCCAGGGGAATTTAGGGTTAATTCTCCCTTTAAGAGAATTTCCTCGATAAATAATCTCTCTGTTTTCAACCGTTATTGCTGGTGGGGCAACAGTCTGATGTTCTTCGTTGTATGGCACTCCCCGATAAGTTAGTTTCATGGGCTTCACCTCCGTTACGGTATCGTTGTGAGGTGCGTTCCTTCAGGATGTTTAATTTATTCTCCTTACTTCCGTCTTTTCTCATAGGAGCAGAGGAAAGATGAACGATTTAATAGTTCTACTCTTATAATAATCAATAAATTACAGATTAAAAAGGTGGGGTAATACTAAATTCTATATTCTATTCAAGTAGGTTACTTAACTGTTGGGGCAGGTAGTGGATAGTGGGTAGCTAATAATTGATTTAAGCTGAAACAAATTCTTTATTGGCTATTTCTAAATACATTTGTTCTAGCTTAGTAATATTTTGATGGAGAGTGTATCTTTCTAATACTCTTTGTCGAGCTTTGTTACCTAACAAGCTGGTCATTTCGGGATGATTACGAAACAAAGGTAACAAAATTTTTAGCTGTGCTGCGACTCCTTGGGTATTTAGTACTACTCCTGCCCCATTTTCTAAGACTTCACCGTCTGCCCCTGCATCTGTTGCCAGACAAGCTACTCCACAAGACATAGCTTCTAGGAGAGATATAGACAAACCTTCTACCAAGGAGGGTAAAATAAACACATCAGCAGCTCTTAAAATATCAATGCGCTGTTGTTCATCAGCAATAAAGCCGAGCCAGATAATATTGTATTCTTTGCCATAATGAGGCTGAAGAGAGCTTCTAATCGGACCATCTCCAACCATTAGTAATTGACAATCATCTCCCATGTTGGCTGATTTCCAAGCTTTAAGGAGGGATTCGATATTTTTTTCGGTAGAAATGCGTCCTTGATAGACAAATAGTTTTTTGGCATTTAGCTGGTACTTAAGACTGGAATAGCCAGGAGAAAACTTACGTTCATCAACGCCATTAGGAATAATAACTACGCGATCGCTTGGTACTCCTAGTTTAATCAATAGATCTCGCTGAATTTCGCTAAAAACAATGACCCGATCGTAGCGAGCTAAAAAGGGGGCGTATAGCTGATAAGTCAAGTATTGCGTACTAGACTTCAGATTGCGGATTTTGCTGTCAAAAGGGGGATGAAAAGTAGCAACTAAGGGAATGTTTAATTCCTCGCAGATCTCTGGCAGCAAAAAATCCAAAGGCGATAAAGTCAAAGAAGCATGGACTAAATCTGGTTTTAGTTTACGCAGCGATCGCAACAAGATCTTACTAGACTTGAGTGTAGGAATAGTGTAAACCTGAGATTTATAAATAAATGGCAACGGAATTTCATGGCAGTTAGAGGAGTCATGAAGATTTGTTTGATGCTCCCAGTGAAGTTTATAATCACTCTGAGGTTGAGAGAAATGCAGAAAGCTAACCTTATAGTCTCTGTCTAACAGTGAGTTAGTTATTTCCCGACCATAGGTTACATTGCCACAAAAGGGCGATTTTTTTCCCAGCCAAGCGATGTGCATTCAAATGATCTTTTCCTTTAAGCAACGACAATCAATAATTGATTTTTAATTACTGTCGATCAACTGTAGTTAATTTACCAGATTAGGGGTGCGGTTTGGCTGATTCTGCAAAAATCAGCCTTTCCAGTATTAAATTTTAATCTTTTCTAATTGTTAATAATGATTAATAGCCAATTTAGGCTTTGTTTGATGATTGCCCAGAAGAGGATTGTTTACTTTCTTGAAGAATGTACCAGGTTAAAACCCCGCCCAAAGCTGCGATCGCACCTAATCCCAACATCACCGCAGATAATCCAAAACGAGTTTCTGCTTCGGTAGCTAATACTAAAGGTAAAGAAAGAGCAATATTAACTGCGTTGTTTTGTAAACCAAAGACTTTGCCCCTCATTGATACAGGGGTTTCAGACTGGATGGTAGTTTGCATTGGCACACCAATTAAAGCAGCAAAAGCACCCAGCAAAGCAATCATCGTCAAAGCAAACCAGAGATTCTGGGTAGCAAAAGACAATCCTACCAAAGATGCTGCTACACCAATTGAGCCGATTAAACTCAATAGAGTAGGATCGAGATTCTCTCCCTTACTACCTAGAATAGCTGCACTAATAGCCATACCCACTCCTGCTGCTGCCAGCAAGATGCCAAATTCTTCGGCTTTGATCTGAGGAATTTGATCTGCCATGCTAACCGCTAAAACTGCCAAAGCAGCAAAGATAGAAAATAAAATAACTAGCTGAATCAGGGCATTGCGTACAGTGCTATTTTTTTCTAAATATTTAAGACCATCCTTGATATCTTGCCAGACGCGGGGCTGCTTTTCGTCGGCTGACTTAGGTTGTTCATCCGTTTGTAGTGCCAATAAAATAATACCTGCGATCGCGTAAGCTCCACCAACTAAAAGTGCTTTACCTATACGACTGGGCAAACCGATCTCAACAGCTATACTATCAGCAATACTTAACAATGGCTCACCAATGGCAAAACCAATAATTAGCAACGCCATCATCGTCGTCGTATAGAGGGAGTTAGCTGCCAATAAATTTCTTTTTTTAACGATTAAAGGAATTACAGCTTGTTCTGCGGGAGCAAAAAATTGAGTAAAAGTAGAGACAACAAAAGTAATAGCTAACATGAAGCCAAATCCTAAAGAAACAGCTTCAACTAGAGTTTTTCCTTGGGATAAGAGTAATAGAGGCGGTAGAGCCAGTACTAAAATTCCTCTTAATAAATTAGAAATAACTAAAATAGTCTTTTTCTGCCAGCGATCTACATATACCCCTGCAAAAGAGCCAAATAAAACTGCAGGGATAGTAAAAGCGATCATTACGGGGGATACCCACTGGCTAATTGGCTGATCGGGTAACTGAAATTGATTGGCAATAATAGCGATCATCAGTACCAAGTAAACTTTGTCTGCTAGCTGAGAAAATATTTGACCACTCCAAAGGATTAGGAAGCGGTTATTTTTCAATACAGGGGCAAACCCTTGGGATTTTTCTTTGGGCTTTGACTCTACGGGAACTTTATTATTTATTGTATTTTCTGAAGTTTCTAATTCCGACAGTGGCATTGTGAATAGTGCTAAGTTTATTTTAAAACTCTACATATAGGTTATCTACTAGATTAGCCGAACGAATTGTTCTACCAATATGGTATTGAATATATTCTCGCAGAATTTTTTCAACTCTGATCCAGGCTGTATGCAAATCAAAATTATTTAATTGCTCGGTTGTAAATTTTGCTGCGGGGGGTAGTTGGTGATGATTAAGCTGTTGTAACAAAGATAACTCTAAACTATTTACTCGGTGGTCTATTTTGGGCAGACGACTATTGTAATTTTCTGACTCATCATCATGTTCATCAACGGTCAGAGCAGGCTCCGCCCTAAACGGACGGAGTAATCTCTGACTTGTTTTTTTATTTTGTCGTTTTAACACCCCTAAATCAACAATTCCCCCAGCTTCAAAACCAAATCCTACTCGCCATTGAGTAGAAGCCAAATCGGGACAAATAACTCGTTGTGTCAAACAGCAGTCAAATACCTGGGGACTTAAACCAGCGATCGCAATTAAATGAAATACTCCTTGAGCTAAATAAGGGTACACTGATTCGCCTACTGTAAACTTCTCTAAACGTCGCAAATGTTCATTTAATAATTCGTATAGTTCTGGTTGAGGTTGTTCATCAACTGCCAAAAATATAGTTAACTCTGCCAAATATTGAGCAGCAGCCAGCTTGCCAATATCTCGACTCAATCCAGGATAGGTATACTGAGTATCAGCCTGAATAATCTTATCAAGCGATCGCCCTTTAATAATCAATAGTTCATTGACTACAAATAGCTCTGTTCTCCCTCTCAAGCTGGATTTGAGCTTTTTTGCGCCTGGTGCGATCGCTCTAATCAAACCATATTCTGGAGTCAACACTGTCACCAGGCGATCGTTTTCCTTAATTGAGGAGCCTTTGAGTATAATTCCCGTAGCTTTATATTTTTGATTCATTTTATGCCTGAAGTGGACTAGCTTCGTTGAAATTCAACTGTTTTTAGCTCTTGGCTTTTGACTAAATTGCTCATTATTAATTTATTTATTTAGCTGATTCATTTTGCTGACGGATTAAATCGATACCGCGAGATGTCCCCAAACGAGTTGCTCCAGCGTGGATTAAAGCGATCGCCTGTTCGTAGGTACGAATTCCGCCTGATGCTTTGATACCCACTTCTCCTCTAGTAATTTTCTTGAGTATTTCTACATCTTCAACCGTTGCACCACCAAACCAGCCTGTACTAGTTTTAAGGTAAGCTGCTCCCGCATCCATACATATTTTTCCTGCTATCTTTTTTTCTTCATTAGTCAAAACGGTAGTTTCTAAGATTGCTTTGACGACTTGACCCGTTTCGGAACATATTTCGGCTATTTCGTCATATACTTTGCTTGATTCTCCTGATTTTAGCCAGCCAAGATTTATTACTACGTCAAGTTCCGTTGCGCCGTTTTCTACAGCCTCCTGCGCCTCGTAGAGCTTGGTTGCGGTCGAAGTAGCACCAGTGGGAAATCCAATTACCGTACATACTTGAGGTTTCTTATCGTGTAATAGTTCTTTTGCCTGTCTTACTGCTACGGGATAAATACACACCGAGGGAAAATTATATTGCCAGGCTTCCTGACAAACCTGCTTAACTTCCTCAGCAATAGCACTGGGTTTAAGCAGCGTATGCTCGATATAAGTAGCGATATCAATGTTGAAATCCTTGGCAGACATAATTTTTGTTGATAAACAGAGCAGCTATACAAACAATTGTCGCAAATTTTTAAGTTATTAACTCTTCTTCCTTAACTGCCCAAGTCTTAAATCGGTGGGCAAAAATTATTTTATTGAATACTAATACTGCTATCCAATTTTGGGAATTTGCCTACCCTACTACGCTACTGTTTTGGACTTTGGACAAACAGCAAAATGATTCGCGAATACTCATCGCGAATTTGTTTTCAGTAATTAGCTTGATTGTAAAGAAGATTAGACGGCAATCGGTGGGCTGGGTTCTGGTTTTTTCTCTTTTTTGCCTTTTTTAATGACTTGATGACGAGTTCTCTTAGTTTGAATCAGGCC
>JBBSPC010000193.1:0-8006 GCA_038259125.1 Chroococcales cyanobacterium
CCAGATTTAAATAAAATAGAGCGTTGGTGGTCTGTTCTCAAAACCTGGATGAAGCAGACAATCAAAGAATTTCAGACTGTCAGAGAATGTGTTGATGCAGCTTTTGAAAAATGTCCTAACGTATATGCGTAACGCTATATCACCTCATGGAAAATCTTTATAAAGTAGGAGGAAGTAATCAAAGATTGAGACGAGCCAGAAGCTATCTTTGGCAGGGTTTAGTAGATGATGCGATCGCTGAATTTGATGATTTAAAGAAAAAACAGGCAAGAAATTTTCAAAATTATCTTCGTAAACATTCCTTGAGAATCCCAGATTATCAACTCTACCAGGAGCTTGATATTTGCATCGGGTCAGGGTCAGTGGAGTCTTGGATTAAACAGATAGGTTCAAGAATCAAGATTATTGGCGCACAGTGGAATCCGCAAAATGTGCCTCAAATATTAAAACTTCGATGCGCCTATTTAAATGGCAATTTTGATTTAGGTATTTTTGCCTAATCAAAAAGTGGGATGCTCCCTGCTTAAATGAAGAACAAGGAACTTACAACAGTGTCCAGTTAGCCCGAAAACTAAAGCAAGAACGAGGGGTAAATCTAAGTAGTGACAGACTGCATGGAGAGGAATCGTTTAGTTAATTGTTTGTTCGACATTTCAGCACTCAAGAAAACCACAGGCTTTTGTTGCTCAGTGGCATTGTCATATCCCAAAGCTTCAATTTCATTAGCTGCTGCTATAAGTTGACGACGCTGATATTTTTCCAAGACTAAAAAGTATTTAGCACATAACGGAATGGTGTATGAGGCATCCCACGAGACCTCTCTTTTTCAGTTTTTGGAAAAATATCTTGAAATAGTTTCCATTCCAAATCATCTAATCCTTCAAATCTTCTTGGCATAAATTAGTTGGTTAATTACAACTTTTCTATTTTAATTTATTATTAGTGGGATAGACTCAACTGCTTTTCCAACGCTGAATCGGAATGCAATCAATATCGAGAGTATCTAAAGCACGAGCTACCACAAAATCCACTAAATCTTCAATAGTTTGAGGATGATGATACCAGGCGGGAATAGCAGGAACAATTTTAACCCCAGCTTCAGCTAAAGCAGTTAGGTTGCGCAGGTGAATGAGACTAAATGGGGTTTCTCTAGGAACAACTACTAACGGCTTGCCCTCTTTAATCTGTACATCTGAGGCTCTTTCTAATAAATCGGAGCTTAAACCTGTGGCAATTTTAGCTACTGTGCTCATGCTACAGGGAATAACGATCATACCCAAAGTCCGAAAAGAACCACTAGCGATATTGTCCCCCACATCACCCCAGCGATGACAGTTAAGAGTTCCCCCCTGCATAATTCCCGCCTTTTTTCGCCAAAATAATTCTTGTGGTTTTGGGTCTGCGGGCATCCGAACGTTTTCCTCTGCTTGCCAAACCATATAAGCAGCACGGGAAGCAACCAGCTCAATTGAATAGTCAGCAGCCAGTAAATACTTCAAAGCGCGCACAGCATAAATTAGTCCCGAAGCACCGCTTACGCCTACAATCAGGGGTTTTGTCATGTAATATGTAATATTTATAGATTAAATTAATCCTTCAAATTCCAATTCTTCGATCATTTGTAGACCGCCAGGATCGCCGACTTTGAGAATAGCACTTCTGGCATCATCTTTGACGCTAAGATCATCATCTTCAACTAAAGACTCAATTAAAGCATCGATCGCCGTAGCATAAACTACGTTAGAAGGTAGTTCGCGACATAGTTGCCCAATTGCCCAAGCACAGTTACTTCGTACTGCTGCGGTGGTGTCTCGTCTTAAACCTTGAATCAAAGGCGGAATAGCAGCAATGATATCTTCATAGTCTAAAGGGGCTATCTGCGCTAAACCACTAGCTGCCCAAAGTCTAACCGCCGAGATGTCAGTTTTCAAGGCGTGAATTAGGGGTTTGAGGGCGCGACGATCTTTACTGTTGCCCAAAGCCCAAACAATTCCCTTACGCACATAACCATTAAAATCTCTGGCTAATAATTCAATTAGCGGTTCAACAGTACAGGCATCGGTATTGCGACCTAAAGCATAGGTAGTACTAACTCTGACTAAAGGACAAGTATCATCTAAAAGTTTAATTAATAGAGGGATGGAGCGGGGATCTTTTATTTCACAAAAAGCCCTTGCTGCTAACATTCTATCGGCAGCAGTTGTCGATTCTAACAACTCCAACATTCGCTCTGGATCTGGAGGGGGTATTTCTGATGATAAGTCTGTAGAACTTATTTGACCTAAAGGATTGCTGGATTCGTTTTCAATTAAATTTAGATCATCATTTTTCATCATCGATTCTAAAGGCTCTTTTATTATCTAATTCCTAGTGGGCGGAAATGCTGCTTTATAAGCAGCATCTCTTGGTGAGCTTTCCCTTGCGCCTGAAGGCGACGCGGGGTCTCACCGCTATTCCACGCCCAGTGATTTATCACTAGACTAGCTAAAATCTTATATTTTCCCATACTACTATTTGATTGTATTGTCGCAAAGCCACTAATTGATAATCATTCATTTGGTATAGCTAAAAGAGCTGCTTTTGCTGCTGCTTGTTCGGCAGCTTTTTTAGAACGTCCTATACCTGTAGCTAAACAACGATTTTCTAACCAGACTTCAGCTATGAAGCGATGAGCTTGATATGAAGAGGGATCTGGTGTTGCTTCCGTTTTGGATGGTTTGAAATCTTTGTTTTCTTGGACTCGGTATTCAGGCAAAATTTTGTGTTTTCTCTGAGTCCATTCCTGTAAGGCATCTTTATAGTTAAAGCGAGCAGGATCATTTAAAACCTCTGCTGCTCTAGTCTTTAACGCCCGATCTAGCCAAGGACGAATTAAATCCATATTGTGAGTGCTGAGGTATAAAGCCCCTAATACTGCCTCAAAAGCGTCTGCTAGCCAAGACTGTCTGCCAATGGGGTTGCCTGTGGCATTAGTACCAATCAATAAATATGGTTCAACTCCATAACTTTCAGCCAACTCTGCCAAAACGCGATCGCTTACTAAAATAGAACGAATAGCCGCAAATTCCCCCACCGATTCTTGGGGATAGGTTTCTAATAATAGTTCGGCTGCAATTAACCTGACCACAGAATCGCCCACAAACTCTAGCTGCTCATAGTTGTGGGTGCGAGAAATACTAGGATGAGTCAAAGCCAAGTCAAGCAAAGACAGGTCAACGTCCACGGCAGACGGTAACCCAAGCTTGCCTAAAAATTTTTCTAATTGTTTTTCTCGTCTGGGATCTGCAAACATTTAGCTAGAGACAAAATAGAATAGAGAGAGTTAGAACGTAAGCCGGATTCTGTTCTTAAACTTAGGCAATGTAACAAAATGCTACATCAACTTCAGCCAAGGGTAGTTATCTATCTGGGATGTTTGTTACCAAACACCTCGATGCGGTACTCCACAAACGGGACTGGAAAAAGACCAACCATAATCCCTGCGTCCTTGCTCCCTACCGGGGTTTACCGAGCCAGTACCTCTCGATACTGCTGGTGCGCTCTTACCGCACCTTTGCACCCTTACCAATAACCCTAAGGGCTTTTCGCGAAAAGCCCCTGCATAACTGGCGGTATTTTTCTGTGGCACTCTCCTCGCGATCGCTCGCACTGGGAATTATCCAGCAAGTATGATCTTTTGGGAGTCCGGACTTTCCTCAAATCTGCCTCCAAGGACAAATTTGCAACCACCTCGCTAACTCTCTCATCTATCTAGTTTATTATTGATTGATATATCTCAAATAATTAATTCAATAACTATAGTTAAAATAGCCATTATTGCTCAGAAAACTGACCTCAAAAAATTTACTAGATATAGATATTAAGTGTACTTTTATTAATCATCAACTACCAAGGAAAACTCAACCATGGCAAAAGAATCAGAAATTACCCCATTTTCCAAAGATACTAGTTCACGTACTGCCCCAGCTACAAAATCTGCTCGTATGCTTCAAGCCGCTAATGCCCTCAAGTGGGGGGGGTTAGCTGGATTTTGGATTCAGGTATTTTTAGGAGTTGTCTCTTCTGTTACCTTAGCTTTAGCCATCACCAATCGAGCGCAAAGAAACACTCCAGGCGTTGGATTTAGCATATTTTGCGGTGTATGTGGATTGATCTGCCTAATCGTCGGTATTTGTATTGCCTTTAGATATGGCAAGATGGCAACTAAATTTGCTCAACCAAACACTGCACCGCCCAAAAAATCTACCACGCTCAAAATAATTCAAATTGGGATTATTACTAGTCTAGTGGGTACATTAATCACTATATTGGGTGCGGAGACTATCGCGGGTCTTGTCCTCTCGAAAACTTTGTCTTTCGATCCTGCCAAAGTTTTTAACAATCAAAGCAATACAGAATTTGTTAATTCTTTAGATGTATTTATTATCCAAGCCTGTATCAATATTATTGCTGGTCACTTTGTTGGTTTGGTCAGTTCTTTTTGGATTTTTAGCCGTATTGATAAGCATTGAAGATTGTAGGGTGGGCAAAAAATAGTTTTGTATTTTACCTACCAATAAGCTTTTGTTGCCCATCAAATAGTAATTGATAATTGATAATTGAAATGCAACGTACTCGTCTTAACAGTTTGGTAGAGATTACAGGCTCACGCTTAGAATTGATGTTTAGCAATCCTTGGCGACGTATTGCCTTGAGTTTGATTAGTTTCCTCTTTGGATTTTTTATGGGTTCGGCAATTGCGACTACTGCGGGACAGGATGCGGTCTGGGATGTTCCCGCAGCAGCGGTTTTGCTTATCTTTACTGAATTAACCAGTAAGTTTGCTTATAGTCATCGTAATCGTCAACAAGCAGCTTCTTTACCCGTCAGGCGATCGCTTTATGTGGACGTGTTTAATTTATTTAAAATTGGTTTAACCTTTAGTTTATTTCTAGAAGCCTTTAAGCTGGGTTCATAATCAAAAAGTGGCGTTGCGAATGAGCATAATTGAAAAGTAAGACAGCTTAAGCTGAGGATAGTCAGTCAGGTCATCATATATTTTTTGCTCAGGGAAAGTTGCTTTTTCGACAATATAACTAGAATTTAATAGGTTTCGCTGCTCTAAAAATTGCCAAACCTGCTGGTAAACAGAACTTACCTTTAGTAACACTACCATTTCCGCCCAGTCTAAAGCTATTTCTAATTCTTTGACCGTATGTAGAGCAGGTAATACTGCCAGACGTTGATGGTTGACGGTGAGAGGAATCTTTAAAACAGAAGCGATCGCCATAGGCGAACAAACTCCAGGCACGGTTTCGATCTTTGCTTCTGGATGCGATCGCTCTAAAGCTTGAGCTAAATAAGTAAAGGTGCTATAAAAACTAACGTCTCCTAAACAGGCAAAAGCAATGTTTACTCCCTGGACAAGATAGTGCCAAATTTGGTCTGCTGCTTCTGACCAAGCTGCTTGTAAAACTTCCACGTCTTGAGTATAAGGAAACTTTAAGGGCAAAATTTGCTGTTGTGGTTGTAACCAAAGCTCAATAATGTTTTGAGCTATTCCTGGACGATTATTAATACCAGAGGGGAAGGCAATAATATCGCTGGTTTGTAAGATTCGTAATCCTTTAACAGTAATTAATTCAGGATCCCCTGTGCCGACACTAACGCCGTATAAAATACCTGGTTTCACGCTTTAGTCTTGATTCATGATGTTTGAGCCAGTTTTTACCATAACGTTATCTTAGTGATTTTAGTTTCGGTAGTCTTCAAAGATGTTGCGTCATAGCTGTCGGACTACTAAATCTTCACTGTTATCAAATAAGTCTGGCTGCTTAATTTTTTTCTTTTCCCACTCTAAAGCCGAACTAACAATCTTATCTAAAGAATTGTGTTGTGGTTGCCAGCCAATAACTGCGCGAATTTTGTCTCCTGATGCTACTACACAAGCAGGATCTCCTTGTCTACGAGGAGTCTCCTCAATCGGAAAATCTACTCCCGAAATCTCTTGGATTTTGGATAATACTTCTCTAACGCTATAGCCAGTACCATAGCCACAGTTTAAAATTTGACTGATGGATTCTGTTTCCAAATAAGCTAAAGCATCTACATGAGCAGCAGCTATGTCTTCGATATGAATATAGTCGCGGATGCCTGTGCCGTCTGGAGTTGAATAATCTGTACCAAAGATACTAGCAGCTGGACGAATACCCAAAGCTGCATCACAACCTACCCGAATCAAGTGAGCAGCTTTACCCATTTGACCAATTTTGCCCGAACTATCTGCTCCTGCAACGTTAAAATACCGTAAGATTACATATTTAAGTCTTGAACTTTGAGCATAGTCACAGATAATTCTCTCGCTCATCAATTTAGATTGACCATAAGGATTGATCGGCAAAGTTGAAGCGGTTTCTGGAACAGGGTAATTTTTAATTTCTCCATATACGGCTGCGGTACTCGAAAAAACAAACTGATTAACATCAAACTCTTCACAACACTGCAATACATTAACTACCTTACAAGTATTGTTATGATAGTATGCCAAAGGTTTTTCTAATGATTCGGGAACAGAAATACTAGCTGCAAAGTGTAGCACCGCGTCGAATTTGTGTTGAGCAAAAACTTGTGCTAGCTGTTCGGTATTGCTAAGTTCACCTTGAATTAATTCTCCATATAATACAGCGATCGCTGAACCTGTAGATAGGTTGTCGTAAATCACAATTTCGTAACCTGCTTCTCCTAGCTTTTTCACCGTATGAGAACCAATGTAACCCGCACCGCCAGTAACCAGAACCTTTGACATGGTGAGACTTATACCCAAAAGATCTTTAACCTACAATTTATCATAGAGAAAGATAAATTAACCGCTCTAAATTTTAGGAAATTTCAAACCCATATTTCAAGATTATTAGTGTCTATTGATAAGATTTTTCAGTTAGTCAGAAAAATGTTTTCTGCTTGTTTTCTGCTTGTATTACCTATTTTACAACTTTGTTATCCAGTCTTGATATTTGAAATATTGATGCAATAATTGCTATGTTTAATAGCAGATTAATTCTTTTACTTAAGTGTCAAAAAATCAGCTTTACTAATAGTAATTAGCAATTTGGCAGTTAATAAATAGACTTTATTGTTCTTTATTTTGTCTGTATATGCCTCGATCGCCCAAACTAAAATTTGATCGTGGAACTCTAATTCTGCATCCCCCACCAAGAGGAAAAGCCTGGTTAGACTATGCAACCTGGGACGATCGCGTCGAAAAGTTTCGCATACCTGCAATCTATTATCGTCCTTTGGTTGAAGCACTTAAAGCAGACGATAAAAATATTATTGATGATGCTAAAGAATTTTATAATTTAGAGCTAAAAGCTGTATCGCAGTTTGAACCCTATCCCCATCAAGCAGAAGCATTACAGGCTTGGAAACAAGCCAAAAGGCAAGGAGTAGTAGTTTTACCCACCGCAGCAGGAAAAACTTATCTAGCACAGCTAGCAATGGAAGCTACTCCTCGCACAACCCTAATTGTGGTACCAACTTTGGATTTAATGCACCAATGGTATGCTCAAATTGAAGCCGCTTTTCCCAAGGCGGAAATAGGCTTATTAGGTGGTGGTTCACGCGATCGCACTCCGATTCTGATTGCCACCTACCACAGCGCAGCTATACACGCAGAAACTTTGGGAAATCGCTATGCGCTGCAAATCTTTGATGAGTGCCATCATTTACCTACAGACTTTTTTAAAGTAATTGCCGAATATGCGATCGCGCCCTATCGGTTGGGCTTAACCGCAACTCCTGAACGTAGCGACGGTACTCACCGTCATTTGGATACCTTAATTGGCAAAATAGTCTATCGCAAAACCCCTGAAGAACTCTCTGGTGGGGCTTTAGCCGAACACAAAATAGTGCAGATGAGAGTCAAGCTGTCGGCTGTAGAACAGGAGAAATATGAGAAAGCGATCGCCACTAGAACAAAGTTCCTGCGACAGTCTAATATATCTTTGGGTAGCCTTGAGGGATGGCAG
>JBBSPC010000194.1:0-7878 GCA_038259125.1 Chroococcales cyanobacterium
GTTGGTGGCTTGGCTACTCATATGGCACTCAAAATGACCTCTCATACTTTGCGGCTTTTCTTGCGTCGTCATTTTGAGATTGATGTTTTGACTTTTCAATCCTCCTCAGCTTACTAAAATTTAATTCACACCAGGCGTAGTCCATAAGCATTTACCGACACTATTCTCTGGTCTATTTTTCCTACACTTCCTAAATATTGTCGGGCTACATAATCTGTTTTTGTCCCTTTTCTAAGTGCCTGAAATTCCCCTGACTTTTGATTTTTGACTTAGAACCAGTAAATCAGAAGGAAATTATCTTTTCCCTTATTAAAAAACTATTGTGGAGTTCGTGCAGCATCATCACGCATACTACTGTCTGGTAAGAAAGCAGAGTTGATCGACATCTGCTGATAAATACGATGTTGTAAATACCATCTATCGTTTTGTTTAATCCAGCGATCGCATAGAACACCATGACCAATAGTACGAGGTAGTAATGAGTCTAATTCTTCACTAGGAGACTCATTACGAGATTCGGCAGGAAAAAGTTGAAGTACTAGAATATAACTAACTGATTCTGCTACATCCTGACTTACTTCACGGGTTATCGAGTTTAAGCAATGATGTCGAATACCATCGAATCCAGTAGGAGTATTTTTAAACCACTCAATAAAACTGCTAGCACTTTCATGTTTCCCAAATAAAGAATGTTCGTTAATATAATCCTCTGTTAGTATTTTTTTCAAAGCAGCGTCATCTCGGCTATCTTCACATAAATAAACGCGATGCAGTAATTCAGTGATTTGAACGCGATCGCTAATAGATAATTCCTTTGGGTCATCTTCTCGCCTGTTTCTCTGACACCTTCACCAAGCAAGGAGTCCAACTGTTTTATCCCGAACCTGTCTGGGCAATTAGCGTTAGCAATCCCAGACGAAGGCTTAAGACTGGTGGGGCTGGTGAACTGTGGGTGTTAGGTAGTGCAATTGTTCTACTAACTTTAGGTATTCA
The DNA here is from genome assembly GCA_038259125.1 of Chroococcales cyanobacterium. Taxonomy (GTDB): domain Bacteria; phylum Cyanobacteriota; class Cyanobacteriia; order Cyanobacteriales; family Xenococcaceae; genus Waterburya. Next base: position 994 of record JBBSPC010000194.1, read on the forward strand.
TTTAGCTAAGGGTGGAGGCATCACTCAAAAAGTCTCTCAGAATCTAGGCTTGAGAGATGGCATTGTACGGGTATATAACCAGAACGCAGGTCACTAATAAGATATACGCCAGCATCACGGGTTACTGGACGAGCGATGCCTAACGGTTAGCTTCGCAATCGCACTAGTGCAAATGGCAAGTATTTAATCATCGGTAATGAAGGCAGTGAGTTTGTAGTCAGTGATGGCAAGGGTGTTTACAAGACAGGCGAACAGATAATAACTAGCAAAGTGACAACTACCGTTGGGGAAGCTGCCAAGACTGAGATTAAGAATATTAGTTTTAATGATGAAAGTGCTGTAGCTCAACTAGAAGAATTACAACAGGCTTATCCTGGGGCTGAGATATACTAAAATGGAGAATTGACTATTGATTTTCCTGAAGATGTCAAGATACCCATCGAACCAAATCAAATGGCTACGGCTGCAATCAGTGGTAGTAGTTTGAAGTTTAGTTATTGTGGGCTGGATAAGGCGATCTCGTATTTAAAAGAACAGTACGTAGTTGGGACGGTAGAGGTTAAGGTAGTGCGACAATAAGATAAGATGGCTCTTAAAAAATGATGTAATAAAGATAAACGCATAGAGCAAAAAATCAAGGATCTAATTGAGGTTATTGACAAGTTGGAGTCACGAGTAGCCTCTTATTGGAATTTTTATACGGTCATTGTTGTCGCGCTCATTGGTTGGCTGGTTTCATCTGAAATAACCTTTTCCTATAGTCAAGTTTTGCTAGTAACAATTGTTTGTCTTGTATTTTTTCTGACAAATTTCTATGCAATGCGTGCTGCAACAAAGAGAGTAATCGCAGTAGAAAGCGAACTTAACGTACTTGCCAAGAAAACGGAATTTGAAAGTGCTTTGCTCAAAAAGGAATTATCGCATTCATCATCGCAACTTATTTCTTCCTTAGTTCTGCATATATCTGTTGACATCCTTGTTTTTATTGCAATATGGACAAGAGTAAAGAATTAGGTTATCAAGCGATCGCTCTTTACCAACAACCAATCAATCAACACTGATTGCTGAACATAAATTATTCTAGGAGTGCGATCGCGACTTTTGGTGATCTTGGTGAACTGTGATGATAGGGCGGTCAGAATCTACAATTTATTATTGGTTGGGATTATATCGGGAAGGGGGATTATCACTTTTATTAGAAGAACCACCAAAAACAGGAAGACCGAAAAAACTCAAGGTTGAAACAGTAGCAAAAATCCAGCAAGAATTATCTGAACCCGAAGGATTTATTAGTTATCAAGAGATACAGTTATGGCTTTTAGCCTGCTTAAATTTGGAAATAAGTTATTCTACGATCCACAGAATTGTTAGGTACGAATTGCAAAGCAAATTAAAAGTACTCCGTCCCATTCATGAGAAACAAGCAGAGGGAGTTGTCCAAGCATTCCAAAAGTTTTTACCGCAAAGAGTTAAGGGAATAGTTAGAGAAATTATTACTTCTTTAGCTGCTTGGGATTATTTTCAGTATGCTTTATCTCTCTAGCTACTTTTGAAAATTGGTATAAGCTACTTTCAAAACTATTAAATTTAATTTTGATCGCGTTTTTCATAATGGGAGCAGTCATCACATGGTCCACTAGGATTGATTGCACAACGAATATAGGGTGAGTGGGCGTTGTTGACACAAGTTGTATCACCAATATAATATTTAGTTATTGGTCTACGGCGATCGCTCATGATATAAGACTCGCGATCATAATAATAAGCATTATTACGAAAACTCTCTCGATGGCGATCGGAGTAGGTAGTTAAAATTTGAGCGCGTCTTAACCTCATTTGCCAGCGTTCTTTAACTTTGCGGAAGATAGCTAAGTAGACTAAGGAAGGTAGAATACTTAGCAAGAGGATAAGAGCTAGCTTGATGACAAAATCGATGGAGTAGTTAGCCATATTGAGCTAGATAAGTCTGCGGAGGTGCTAGTTGTGATTGCTGTAACCTAATTTCTATTATGGCTGCTTAACTGGATATATATCCGTTAATTGGCAGATAATTTTAGATTTGATTATTTTTGATCCTAATTAGCCCAACAAATAACAACTACTGCTTAATTAAATAATAGATTAAAGTTCAAAAGAGCCGACAGGATTTAAGACACTGGGAATAAATCCTCTTTCAAGCTCGCGCATTCTCACTTGTTTCGCCTGTAGTGCTGTTTGCAAAATTTTTATGGCTACTTTGGGTTTTCCTGCACCACAAAAAAATAAGTCTGCTGCAAAATAGCCGTATTCGGGCCAGGTATGAATAGCAATATGAGATTCTGCTAGGGTTGCTGTAGCGGTTACACCATGAGGACTAAATTGATGAACACACAGATCGATTAAAGTCGCTTCTCCTGCTTTGATCGCTTCTAATAATCCTTGTTTAATCGCTTCGGGATTGTTGAGTAATTCAGCTGGTGCTTGCCAAGCATCTACAACCAGATGAGTTCCCATTTTTTCCATTCGTTTAACCTTAATCAATAAATTAAATTGTTGAATTGAGCATTTTACCTAATCCATTATGCTATATGTTTTAATTTTATGGCGGTATACAGCGAAATTACTTATTTATAGTCATTTCAATTAATTTCCTTCTGATTTACTAGTTCTAAGTCAAAAATCAAAAGTCAAAAGTCAAAAGTCAGGGGAGTTTCAGGCACTTATCACAGTTTTATTTTTCCGTATGGTTTCTATTTGAAATGACTATATCGGCAATTGTCAGCTTTTTCTAGTTTAAAAATTGCTAAAGCTGCCCGAGTAACAGCAGCAGTCAGAGATTCTGTATCTTAAATAATAATTTAATTTGAGTAACCTAATTTATATTTACCTCCTAGCTCAAATAAATCTGTTATAATTCTAAATCGATACGTTTAAGGAGAGGTGGCTGAGCGGTTGAAAGCGGCTCCCTGCTAAGGAGTTATGGGGTGTAAACTTCATCGGGGGTTCGAATCCCCCCCTCTCCGTATTAGTTTAAGAAAAACGTTTTTTTAATGTTTTCTTGATCTCGCCAAGAGATAGATTGCGAAGATATCGAGTACAATTCCAATCTATTGAACCTGCACGGGATTAGAATTAGGATTTTGAATATGAAATATCTCAACTTAGCTAATTTAAGAAAATATCGCCTTACTTCTAAAACATTGTTAACTCTGGTCTGTTTGAGTGCTGGTATATTAGCAACTTCTTGTCAAGGAGGAGGATCTGATGGAAAACAGTCTAGTGCAAAAGGTAACGGTCTTAAATCAGGTTCTTTGTCTCCGACTACGGGAGATTTATCCTCAATTATTGCTGGAGCTTTGGGAACTGTACCAGGGGCAGATGGCAAGGCTTTGAAATCTTTTATGGCTTTATGGAAAGAAAAAACTGGCAAGGGATTAACTGCTTATGTTCCTCATAATTGGGATGCTACAGTCTTAATGATGTTAGCAGCAGAAGCCAGCGATGCTAATACTGGAGAAGGCATTAAAAGCAAAATATTAGATGTGGCAAACGCTCCTGGTACAGAAGTTAGCGATGCCTGCGAGGCAATGAAGCTAGTTCGCCAGGGAAGAGATATTAATTTTCAGGGAGCCAGCGGAAATGTAGATATTGATAAAAATGGCGATGTTGTCGGCAGTTATGATGTTTGGCAAGTGGGAGAAGATGGTAGTCTTAGCGTGATTGATAAAGTTAATCCTGTCAGCGATGAATAGTCTGACTAATGATTTAAGTTTTGGTGTTTTTATTTTACCTAAAAGCTAAAGATTTCTCTTGCAAACTTACCCTGAATCAAACTAAGCTTAAGTTGAGATAGGAACAAGATATATAATTGCGATCTATATCTTGTGTGCATCTTATAACCCTCATCTAAAATTATTGCTGTTTTGAATAACTCAGATCGCACTTATCGCATTTTAGAATAAAGAACACCATAAATTATGATACTGAAACAAGTCATTACCCAAGTCAAAAGTCTCTTTCCTGCACCCGCAGTTCATGCTCATTGTGATGGTCCCTGTGGTGTGTATGATCCCGCTTCGGCTCGTATTACAGCTGAGGCTGTAGTTTCTATGACTAAGAAAATTCTCGAATTAGAGCATCCAGATATTGGCAATAAGTCAGCAATGATCGAGTACCATAATACTCTGTCTCGCTTTGTCGCCATCAAAGAAGAACAAGCTCAAAAAACTAAAGAAGATTTATTGATTCTCTGGACAGACTATTTCAAGCCTGTACATCTTGAGCAATATCCCGATCTTCACGATACTTTTTGGAAAGCCGCTAAACTTTGTTCTGCTTGTAAAGTAGAAGTAAGTAAAGAACACGCCAATGAATTAATGGAAGCAGTTCAAAAAATTCATGATATGTTTTGGACTACTAAAGGACGTGACGTTAGCTTTGTCAAAGCTAGCTAGAATTTATTAAATTTCCCTAAGAAAATTAGTAAGTAAAGTTAAGTTACTAAGGTGAGTTATTTAGGTATAGCTCACCATTTTTTATAAATGAAGATTTCAGTCAGTATCCGATTTGGTTAACTCTAATTGACTTACTTCAAAATTTATAGACAGTTTTTTGTTGAAGGGCAAATCTTCATTAATAGCAGTAATTTCTGCTTGTGAACCGCGATTCATCTCACCGATGTAATTATGAAGAATTTTAGCCATACGAGCGTTGTAAAAACGGTGCAAACTACGGTTAGCTGTGGCGGGAAAACCTCTTCTTTTTTTGTGCCTGCCTCCTGCACCTGGATCATACATTTGAATACCGTTGGCTATAGCCCATTCAATAGGTTTATAATAACAAGTTTCAAAATGAAGGCAATCATATTCTTCATCGCATCCCCAATAACGTCCATATAAATTTTTGCCTTTGCGCAGGCAAAACGACATACCCACAGGCTTTTGATCGTTATGCTCAGTATATGCCACAATTAGGACAAGGCGATCGCTGTAGTTGGGATAAAGCTGTTCAAAAAACTGACGGGTTAAATATTTGCTGCCCCAGTAGAATTTATTGCAGGTACTACTATAAAAGCGATAAATCTCAGAATACAGATGACGTGGGATTTCTGAACCGACATAAGTTTTAGTATACAAACCAGCTTTAACAACGGCTTTTCTTTCTCGCTTAATATTTTTGCGCTGATTACTATTAAATATTTTGAGATAGTCGTCAAAGCTTTGAAAATCGTGATTTGACCAAATATAGCCATGGTGTAGCCAGCTATGAAAACCGTTTTTTTCCATCATTGCGCCCCAGTCAGGATCGACAAATAAGAAATTACAGCCCGAAAGACGATTGCGATCGCAAAAATTATCAATTGCTGCTATCATAATCTCCGTTAGCATCTCTTCATCTTCTCCAGGGGCAATTAAGAAGCGATAGCCGACAGCGGGAGTAAAAGGGGTCATACCCAGTAATTTTGGATAATACTCAATGCCCAAGCGATGAGATAAATCTGCCCACTGATGGTCAAAGACAAATTCACCGTAGCTATGACCTTTAATATATAGTGGTGCTGCGCCAATTAGCTGAGCGTCGCGCCACAGTGCTAAATGACATGGTTGCCAACCTGTACGGGCAGTAGCACTACCAGAAGTTTCAATGTTGTTTAGCCATTCCCACTCAAGAAAGGGAGTGTTTAAAGGCTTTGCCAACTCATCCCAGTTTGGTTGAGGAATTTCGGCAATTTGAGAAACCCAAGCTATAGAATATTGAGATTTAATCTGCTCAACCATAAGGTATTTTTATTTTCAGGGCTGGAGGACAAACTTAAGTAAATCAGTTCACTAAATAGCCTAATAAATATTGCCTAAGATTGCAGCATCAATTTTATCTTTTTCTTGCTTGAATAATCTCAATTAACAAATCGGTAAATAGAGGATCGTTAATTCTTTTAGCAGCCTCAAACATCCTAAGCCCAACTCAGGTTGAGAGTCTGCTTGGGCTTAGGATGTTTGAGGAACAGTAACTAAAAGAGCAAGATGACTAATTAAACGATCAAGATCTTCTCTCATACGCAATCCTTTAACACAGAATAGTCTTACTGTATGGCGTATAGAACGCTCTCTTTCAAGCTCTAATAATTGACGGCTCATCCATTGTTACTATGCCTCTAAATAAGGTCTAGATAAAATAATCTTTCCTAAAAAATTGCTACCGCAACCAGCAAAAACTCATATTTGCATAAAAGCTAATTGAGTTACAATCGAAACCTTTTGTAAAACTAAAACACACTAAGTTTACAGCTTTACATTCCTTATTAACTATCGCAACTCTATTAAATCAAAGATAAAAATGCTAATTTTCAAGTATTAATCAGCACATTTATCTGGCTAGACACGCTACAATTTTGAAGGTAACTTTCAAATTCCTCAAAATTTAGCATTTTTATCATCTTTACGTTTATGTTTTTAAGCGAACTTGCACCTGCCCTACAAAAATTTCTTCAACAGCCAATTGCCTTTGCTGGTGGTTTTGCTTCTGGTATTTTGCATTTGAACTTAAATGAAGAACCTTTGTCCAAATGGTTAGAAAACCAAGGATATAACCAAGCGAACAATAATTCTGCGACTCCAAATAATAAGGACAAACCCAATTCAATTGATATTGATTAATAAAGCTTGAGATCACTGGAAACTTTTATACTCAATTATAAAAGTCATCAAAACAGTAAGGCACGCAGATGCTAATCTTCGTGCCTAGAAATTATCCCTCTTTTATAACTATAGTCATTCCAATTAATTTCCTCATGATTGACTGGTATTAACTCAGAAGTCAGAGGTCAGAGGTCAGGAGAGTTTGAGGCACTAGATGCGGACAAGTCCTTTCTCGCAGTTTTCTTTTTTCGTATGGTTTCTATTTGGA
>JBBSPC010000195.1:0-7872 GCA_038259125.1 Chroococcales cyanobacterium
GTAGCGCAACTTTTCTCACCGAGCTATCACCTTTCTCGATCGCACTAACTATCTTCTCTCGTAAATCTACAGAATAGGGCTTCATTTATTACCTATTTTTATAACACCTTATTTTCCCCTATTTAGATGCAAACCGCTGTAGATTCTGAATGTTAGAAAGAAACAAACTCACCAAGACTGACTAGTTGAGAATAAAAGTGTCCTAGCAGTTAAGAGCGACCGCACAATGGTGTTTTAAGACCTGTACGTGAGCGTGGTTCTACAGTCAAGTTCGATGGGTCAAAAACCATCGGTTAAATACGGGGTAAAAGGTTCAGGGAACGAATAAATCAAGCTTTTCCCTTGAACTAATCCCTAACGAGCCTCTTAAATGTTTTCGTCGAACTGACGTTTTCCTGATATTGGTTCGTGCATTTATCTCCAGGGCTTAGAGCCACCTCAACCGTATTAACTGTCTTAATCTGAAAGTAGGGTTGATATAGGTAATATATTGAGGATTAGAACTAATTACTGAATAAGCTTGAGCATCAAACATCGCCTGGATTTAACTGCATCATTTTCCAGGTGACAAAAGTTCCTACTGGACTCCAAAGTAGATAGGGGACTAATAGCCAAAATGCAGTAGTAGATATGGGAAAAACTATTACCGCTAAGATTGCTCCTAAAAAGAAGCCAGTCCCACCAATAATTGTGCCTATTTTGAGGCTACGGGTTTTACACATTACCAGAGTGTAAAGAGAAATTGAGATTTCGACCAATAAATAAAAACCCATCAGTAACCAGGGCGCATTACCGCCAGGTTTAGTTTCCCAGATATTGTAAGCCGACCAGGCACCACAAATAAAAATAACTGTCCAGATAATGGGAATAGCCCCCTCAAAGGTCAACCAGTTGGGACGACTCAGGTTTTTAAACCAACGAAAGTCTTGACTTGAAATTAAACGATTTAAACCAAAGGGAACAATCAGAGTAACAATAGCGATCGCTAGCCAGGAAGGAATCATCATAGTTTGAGATTAGAAAAATTCTGGACGTTATTACATCTTGTCATCAAAATCACCCAATAAAAACAGCACTCCATCATGCCGTATTTTTATGCTTATTGGCTTCCTTCTCAAGATATAAAATGAGAATATCCCTACCGACCAACAATCATAAGGAGATGTTTAGGCACTTAAAAAACCTAAGTTGATTATATCAATGGAAGAACAAGAAAGAGAACAGAACAAAAAAATCAATCAGCACCAAAGATTAATTAATAATCTCAGGGAAAGGCTCAAAACTATTGAGACAGATGTTGAACCTGACGGTAGAATACCCGAAGCCTTTGAACAAATCGAGCAACATCTAGAAAACCATGATAAAAGGTTTGATCGCCTAGAACATAAGGTCAATCAACTGGGCAGCAAATTGGATATCATTATTGAACATTTGACAAGCATTAATGATTTACCTGAAGAGTAACCGTGATTTACAGCAGTTTTCAATTGAATTGTTTTTAGCTGTCAGCTATGACGTGGTTGCTCTAAAAAACTCTATCACAAATACCGCTTTTAAAAAAGTATTGAGAATGAATTTAGTATGACAACTAACCAGCAACCCATACATACTTAGAAAATATCATGGCAATACTAATTCCTAAGCTCAGACCAACCAAAACTTGAAAGGGTGTGTGTCCCAATAGCTCTTTTAGTCTTTCTTCATTTAAATTATGCTTTTCTTGAAACAGTTCATCAATTAGCTGATTGAGAATTTTTGCTTGTTTCCCTGCTGCTTGACGTACCCCCGCAGCATCATACATGACAATGATAGCAAATAAACAGGCGATCGCAAATTCGGCAGAAGACCAACCTTTTAGTGAGCCGACGCTAGTAGCTAACGCACCGACTAAAGCTGAATGTGCGCTGGGCATCCCCCCAGGAGACATTAAGTAAGTTACGTTTAGCCTACGACTTCTAACCAGATCGATAATTAACTTTAATCCCTGTGCTGTTATACAGGCTAAAAGTGCGACCATTAGTATCTGATTGTGCAAAATATCAGCAACTTCCTGCATGGTTTATCTTCTTGCCCCAAAAATATTAGATAAATAGAGTTTTATTTTAGCGATCGCGAGTGACGATATATTTAGCTACTGCTCTTAAAGGCTCGGCTTTTGCTCCATAGGTTGATAGCTCGGCGATCGCACTATCTACTAACTCCTGTGCTTTGAAACGTGATTTTTCTAATCCCCATAAGCTTGGATAGGTGGCTTTTTGTGCCTCTAAGTCCTTACCAGCAGTTTTGCCTAACTGTTCGTCTGTCGCTGTAATATCTAAAATATCATCAATTATCTGAAAAGCCAGACCAATATTTTGAGCATAATTGGACAGCCTTTTTAGATCAGCTTTTTGGGCATTGGCTAAAATTGCTCCTGACACCACGGAGGCATTTAGCAACGCCCCTGTCTTATGAGTGTGAATAAAACTTAAGGTTTCGGCAGTAATGTCGGGTTTTCCTTCTGATTCTAAATCTAAAACCTGTCCGCCAACCAAACCCGCAGCACCTACGGTATGTCCTAAACAAGCCACAACTTTGATAATGTTTTCTGCTTTGACGTTTTTGGTTTGCGTAGCAACATATTCAAAGGCATAAGCTAGCAAGCCATCTCCTGCTAAGATGGCAATATCATCGCCATAAACTTTGTGGTTAGTTAACTTTCCCCGACGAAAATCGTCATTATCCATGGATGGTAGGTCATCGTGGATCAAAGACATGGTATGAATCATTTCTAAAGCACAGGCAGTAGGCATCGCCATCTTGATAGTGCCACCAGTTAGTTCACAAGTTGCCAAACAAAGAATTGGACGCAGGCGTTTGCCTCCAGCTAGCAAGGAGTAACGCATTGCCTCGTAGATTTTCTCTGGTCTGGCGATCGCAATTGAGCGATCTAACGCTTGTTCAACCAGAACTTTTTTTTGCTTTAAATAATTATTCAAGTCAAACTTTTTAGGCCCGCTCAGCTTTTTGTCGGCTTGTACCATACTGCACGATAGTGTCTTAGTTCATCATTTTTTATGATCCTATTATCCCTCGACGGGTTACTTTAACCAAATACAGGTATATTAACTTAATAGAAATAATAGTAAAATATTGATTATTTCTTGATTTCTCTTAATAAACTGAATAACCAAAAATCACTAAAGGGATCTATATATTTAGCTAAAGACCAAACTAGTAAACAAGGGTGAGCCACAACCTGTAATAGCGGAATATCATCCTCAGAATCAGTAACCACGATTGCTGAGTAAATTTGGCAGTCTGACAATACCGAGCGCATCATTAATAGTTTACCTTGATGGCGATCGCTTGCTCGCCAAAATCGACAGCCAACCAAACGGTCGTATCTAATTGGTAGATGTTTGAGGATGGGATTGATGACAAAGTTAAATCCTAAACTAGCGATAATTATTGGTGAATCGCAATTTTGCTTTACTGCCTCAATCAATTCTAAATTACCATGATTTTGAGCCAGCTTTCGTGCTTTTTTTTGCCATAAAAGAAGCGTCCAAGGTAATAAAATGGTGGGGATAACAGTTAAAAACCAGTCTCTAATTTTATCGCCTCTAAATGGTTGTGGTAGCCAAAGCCAAGGTCTAAAAACTTTTAAAATGCTTACTAAGATAAATCCTATCAGGCGCGGACGTAAACTATTAATATATTCAGCCGTAGAATTTCTTAATAACAGCGTTTCGTCAAAATCTAAAATTATCGACGTATCTTGATCCGCATCTTTAATTAAATTTATGGCTTTAGATTTGCTGGCTAAATCATTTTGCATAACAAAGCATTTACAAATTAAACAGCATCATCAGAAACTTATAACTCTTGTACGGGCGAACGGCAGTTCGCCCCTAACAGCCTTCATTCTCAACCAAGATTTCTAAATTGCTTTTTTTTTAATTTTTCTTTTAAATTAAGGCGTTGCTGTTCTAACATCATTAGAGCCATCTTCAAAAACTGGTTTTACTTGAGATAGCATGACTCTAATCTGTTTATTACCTTGAACTAAACACCACAAAATAATTGCCCCAGTCTGCCAAGTTTGCCATAATTCTAAAGAGTGAGTTCCTAAAGCGATCGCACTCAACAAAAATATAAAAATTAAGCAGCGCAATAGCTTAACAGGGACTTCTTTGGGCCAACTATCTGCATTTCCTCCAGAGTAGCGATAAACTATGTACAGTATGCTACGAGAGAGTATATGCGCAGATAATATGCTTGTGCCTACAGAATTGGTGGCAGTAATGGCTAAAAAGCCATAATAACGGAAAGACTGTAGTAAAAGATAAAGCCAAGTCCTGGTGTGCTTATTTAAATGATTGTATATCCAAAAACACAATCTAGCAGAAACTAAAAATGCCACCCAATATAAAAAAGGCAAAGTAAGAGAATTAAAGGCTATTTCTGGTTCAATAAAAGGAGGATAAAACAATAAGTCTATATTCTGAGCTGTTTCTATTAAAGCAACTCCCAAAAAGCCAGATATCAAAGACCAAACCCAAGGATATGCAGTTTGCATCATCTGCTTATGTAGATAATAAGTAGGGGATAACTTTGGCTTTTGTTCGTATCTTTCGGCGATATAATCATTTTCATAATATCCTATTTCATATATACACCAAAAGGAAACCAATAGCATTACAATACCCAATCCATCTATAAGAGGGTGATTTGCCTGCCAAGAAAATGCTAGCCACAATATAGGTAAATCATCCCAAAGAATAACTTTAAAAGTATAATTTTCTTGGACACGCTTGACTTTTTCTAAATAAAAGAAGGGTAGATAAATATCACTTAAAGTTGTCATATATTTAGCTGAGGACTAAGTAATTAAGAATGGTTTTTCCACAATTCGCCATAGAGATAGATAATACTCGTAATAAGTAACGGCGATCGCAGACCTAATTGCTGGGGAGGACATTTTTGTAAGATTAACAACTTACCTTATTAATAATTATCAAAGTGCTTTTATAAACCTTTTTAATTAGATTTATTGCTTAATATTTTCGCTTAAATTACACTTTTGTTTTGAACTATTCTGCATTATAAAACAAATAAAAAGGAAAGAAAATGCTGATCTTTAATGAGTAAGTAATGTCAGATAATATTATAGCAATATGTAATTCAGTTAATATTTATGAGCAATTTAAAGATAAAATTAATATTTTCCCAGCTATAGAAAAATAAAGATTTTACCAAGCTTGCGCTTAAATTGGGAAGATACTACTTGAGTATTTAGCAACTTGCGACAAATTATTTTATTAGCTATTTAAAGTAACCGAAAGATGTTGAGCAAATTAAATGAGTTTCAAAAATAGTAAAACAAATTAGTGAAAATCTGGATAAAAATTTGACGTATCTATAATTTATTTAAAATAGACCGTAAAACAGCTTAATTATTATTTCCAGATTATTTTAACGAAACTGTTATGTCAAAGTATTTATTTAAATTTTTGGAAACTATAACTATAATATTTAGGGGAATAGTGATACCATAATTTTTCATGCTTGATAGCCAATCTGAATCTAGTTTTCAATCGCCACAGCCTCAAAATACTGTTGTTGAATCCTGTTTAGTATCTAAAAGTGAAGTAGATTGGACAGTTGCAGACAGTGCCAAACTATATAACATTGCAGGTTGGGGAGAACCATATTTTGGCATAAACCAGGCAGGAAATGTCACGGTATCACTTCTAGATAAGCAAAATAGCCAAATAGATTTGGCTCAACTAGTTGAATCTTTGAAAAAACGCAATATTAGTTTGCCGTTGCTGATCCGTTTTCCCGACATCTTGGCAGATAGAATGGCAAGGCTACAAGGCTGCATGGAAGATGCGATTGCTAGATACAATTACTCTGGTAAATATCAGGGAGTTTTTCCGATTAAATGCAATCAAAACCGCCACTTTATTGAGGCTTTGGTGCATTACGGCAAATCCTATCAATTTGGCTTAGAAGCTGGCTCAAAACCAGAACTGATGATTGCTTTGGCTTGTTTACAGACAGAAAAAGCTGCTACTCAACCACTGTTAATGTGTAATGGTTACAAAGACAGAGAATATATCGAAACTGCCTTACTCGCAACCAAGCTAGGGCAAAGACCAATAATTATCATTGAACAGGCGCAAGAACTCAATTTGGTTTTAGCCATTAGTCAAGAGTTAGATATCAAGCCTGTTTTAGGAGTTCGTGCCAAGCTAGATGCCAAGGGCATAGGCAGATGGGGTAATTCTACAGGCGATCGCGCTAAGTTTGGTTTAATGATCGCCGAAATTCTCCAGGTAGTGAGACAACTAGAAACTTTAAATAAGTTAGATTGCCTGCAACTGCTACATTTCCATATTGGTTCTCAAATCTCTGCTATTAGAGCCATAAAAAACGCTATTCGTGAAGCTAGCCAGATTTATGTACAGCTTGTCAAGCTAGGGGCAAATATGCGCTATCTCAATGTGGGTGGCGGATTAGCAGTAGATTATGACGGCTCTAAAACTAATTTTGCTGCTTCTAAAAACTACAATATGCAAAACTATGCCAATGATATTGTGGCACAGGTAAAAGATGCTTGCGATCAGGGTAATATAGCCGTGCCTACTTTAGTGAGTGAAAGTGGCAGAGCGATCGCAGCTCATCAGTCAGTGCTAATCTTTGATGTATTGGCAACAAGTAGCGTCTCATCTCCTCAAATTTGTGCGCCAGAAACTGATGCCCCCTTGATTGTTCGCAATTTCTGGGAAACCTATCAATCTATTGACGAGACAAACTTTCAAGAAAGCTACAACGACGCTATTCAATTCAAGCAAGAAGCTTTAAGCCTATTTAACTTTGGTTATTTAAGTTTAGGCGATCGAGCTAAAGTAGAAGAGTTATTTTGGTCTTGCTGTTCTAAGATTGCAGCAATAGTTGATAACTATGATTATGTCTCGGATGACTTGGAAGATTTGGAACAGATCATGTCAGCTATTTATTACGTCAATTTGTCTATTTTTCAATCCGCCCCCGATGCCTGGGCAATTAGCCAACTTTTCCCGATTATGCCTATTCATCGCTTAGATGAAAAACCTACTGCCAAAGGCATCATCGCTGATATTACCTGCGATAGTGATGGCAAGATCGATCGCTTTATCAATCGTAAAGATGTTAAAAATGTTTTAGAGTTGCACCCTGTAGATAATTCTCATTCAGCTTCAACTCCTTATTATTTAGGGATGTTTTTAGTTGGTGCATATCAAGAAATTATGGGTAATCTGCACAATCTTTTTGGTGATACAAACGTAGTGCATATTAAAATTACCCCTGATGGCTATCAGGTAGATTCTGTGGTTCAAGGGGACAGTATCCAAGAAGTCTTAAGCTACGTGCAGTATGACGGTAAAGATTTATTAGAAACTATGCGGTGTCGCACTGAAGCAGCTTTGCAAAGCAAAAATATAACTTTGCCAGAGGCGAGAAAGCTGTTGGAAAATTATGCTAGTAGCCTCAATAACTATACTTACCTGAAGTTGGATAAGACATAGATAAAAGAGCAAGCCCAAAGCATTAGAGAAGTAAAAATCTAGGGAAAATAAGAAAACTGCTCTTTTAAATTTCCTTTATATTTCCGCAATTTTGCGAATTTACGTTCTTGTAAGTAAGTAGTTATAGCAATACAAAGTTATCTTAGGACAAAATCAGCTAAAATCAAGGCGATCGCTAAAATAAAAAGATTATGCCGACTCCCTACAGCTACGATCTAAGAAAAAAAGCCGTAGATACCTATCACAGAGGTGAAAAGAAGATAGCTATTTGTCGATTAATGAAAATTAGCCGAAATACTTTAGATCTTTGGTTGCA
>JBBSPC010000196.1:0-7589 GCA_038259125.1 Chroococcales cyanobacterium
ACGGAATTTTCGATATCGGTCATATTTCATCATAGGGAGGGTTTGAATTCTTAAGCTATTTTCATTTTCTCCCTATTCATCCTTCATTCTTTCTTGTTTTTTTCTTCCAGACTGTTCCTTAGTCTAAACTACAGTTATAAATGAATAGCTTAAAATTACTTATGAGCTATATTGCGTAAGCTTCGAGTCTGTTCGAGAATATCTTCAATATCTTCTTGAGATAGGCGTTCAACATAATTAATTTTGATTTCTTCTAGTAAGTCAATTAGCAAAAGCTCAATTTTGTTCATGCTTTGTTGTGCCTGTAGCTCGCTAGAAACAGATTTGCCGATGTTATTTACCAGACTTTCTAGTAAACGGTCAAACTGTTCATCTTCTGCCAGTGCTGCTTGTAAGGTACTGCTAAAGGCACTGTAGATTTGGGAGACTAGCTGATGACTTAGGGTAGTCATAGTGCGATCGCCTCCAGGAAGCATTTTGATGCCTTGATAGGCTCGGCTTTGTCTTAAAGCTTTATCGACGCTGTATTTTAGTAAAGTTTCTGCTTCGGGCTGAATGGCAGGTAATACGCGATCGGCAAGAACTTTAGCTAAGATCCTGATAATTTCCGCGGTTTCGTTGGTGTCATTGATGTCAATGTAGGAATTAGTCGTTTGTTGAGATAGCAATCTGCCAAGATCGCCGTTACGAATTGATGCCTGTAGTTGATTGATTAAGCGAATAATTACCACTTCTGTCACGTCTTCGGCTATACCTGCTACTAATCCTTGGCTTATCTGTTTCTGAATAGAATTAAGGTTAATAATTTGTGCCTGACTTAGACGAACCGTAACTGGGATGACTCGCAGCCAACGCCAAAAAGGAAGCAGAAAAAATATATCGTACCAACGCCAAAGCATAGCATCTAGCCAACTTACACCCACTCGACGACGGCTAATAAACCAAGTGCGTCCCAAAAATTCTAAGGCAAAAAGTACCCCAAAAGGAAAATCAATCACGCCAAAATAATCTATATAGCCACCATTATCGCCAACGGCGCGATAGTAGTTTGTCGCCATTAAAGGTTTAATTTCGCTATCAAAAAAGTTTAGTTCCTCAGTGACTTTGCCCTGAAAATTATTAGGAGTCCAATATTGCCAAAATGCTGCCTTAGCTGAATTATCTCGGTTGGGGAAATGCAATCGCATTCTATTTTTAATCCGTTCTAAATTCCCTGTTTTGTTTGCCTCAGAAAAGGCATTGGTTTGAATAATTTCAATACTGCGACGACGGAGATCCCGGAAAAGATTTTTGGCTACAGGAGAATCAACACCATTTACAGCTAGCTCTTGTCTTAACTGCTCTACTTTGGCTAAATACTCTTGGGTGTCCCGGTTAGAAATTATGCCCTTAATGGCATCATATCGAGTAATAAATTCAGATATATTCGTAGGAATCAGATCTAACTTTATGCCGTCGTATTTGATGTAAGCCGTCTTAATACCGCCGACTGTAACCTGACCGGATAGCCAAAAATCTCTTAAAGGAATATAGCTAAGATCGAAAGCCACAATAGTTATGTTAATTATGGCAATCAAAGCCATTAACTTCTCAAACCAGAGATTAGGTCGATATTTTCTCGTTCTTCTTTTAGGTAATCTGGTGACGATAGTCATTTTTGACGTTGCTAATTACTGATTACTAATTACTGTTCAAAACACCTCGTAAAAAGATATCAGAAATACCTTCTGCCATTTCTTGCATAGCTTGAGGTGATGCGTCAGGATCGAGAATTGTTTCTTCTGAAAAACCAGCGATCGCAAATATACCTAAAAATACCTTGGCAACTATTTTAGGATTCATCTGACGATAAATTCCCTTTTCCATGGCGGTTTCAAAAAAGGCTTCTGCCACATCGGTCATCTTGTCAATTACTTCTGCTTGAATACTGTCTCTTAATTCAGGATGATATTGAGCCTCAATGAAGCAAACTCGCATCAAATCGCTATTTTTACGCATATTCAGCATTCTACGACGCATTACTTGCGATACTGCTTTATAGCTGCCCATTTCGCTGAGTTCTATCAGTAAATCTGTCAGAATGTCAACCCATCCCGCAGTAGCTACTTCAATTAAAATTGCTTTTTTATTGGTAAAGTGTCTAAATACAGTTCCCTCAGCTACTTGTGCTGACTTTGCCAGATCTTTGGTGGTTGTGCCATCATAGCCTTGGCGAGCAAATAGTTTCAGTGCAGCCTGTAAAATTTTAGTGCGGGTGTCCTCTTCTGTAGCAGGAGTTTGACGCATCTTCCAGGTTTGCTGAGAAAAAACTGACATAGTAATTGTAATTGATGAGTAACTGTGATGGGCTTAATAATATAGCAATATTAGAAATATCTAGTTTTACCTTATATTTTCAGTGGAATTGCTTAATATTCCACAATAATTCTCTTTGGTTTAGGTCAAACATTTTTTACAGAGACGGTAAGCATTAAAATCCAAGTAGAATATAACCGCAGTAAAATACAAATAGCCAAATTGAGACACTTTTGGGGATATTAGATGAAATTAAGCATATTACATAGATTTCCTGCCCATTTAAATCACTTTTCTAGCTACATGAAAGTGCGATGGGTGAGTCTAATAGCGACCCGTAGACTAAGCGTATGCTTAATCGCTTTATTGTGCTGGAATTTTGCGGGGATGTCTGCTTTGGCTGCACCCCAAGAAAGCAAGTCAAGTGCATCAATTAAGCCTTACCTGAATCGGGTAATGGAACAGATAACGGAATTTACTCTAGACAATGGTTTAAAGTTTATTATTTTAGAAAATCACGAAGCTCCAGTAGTTTCTTTTGTCACCTATGCTAATGTTGGTGGCGTTGATGAACCCGATGGTCAAACGGGGGTAGCTCACTTTTTAGAACATTTAGCATTTAAGGGTACTAAAAAGATTGGCACAACTAACTATCCTGCTGAAGCTAAAGAATTAAATAAGTTAGATCGTTTATTTGCCGACATAAAACAGGCACAAAAGTCGGGAAATAATGCCAAGTTAGCTAAACTCACCAATGAGTTTGTTGCTACCCAGGAAAAAGCCAGTAAGTACGTTAAGCAAAACGAATACGGCGAAATTGTCGATACAGCAGGTGGAGTAGGCTTAAATGCAGCTACTTCGGCTGACAGTACCACTTATTTTTATAGTTTCCCTGCTAATAAGCTAGAACTATGGATGTCTCTAGAATCAGAAAGATTTTTAGACCCCGTATACCGAGAATTTTATAAAGAAAAGCAGGTAATTTTGGAGGAAAGACGGTTGCGTACTGATAATTCTCCCATTGGTAAGATGATCGAGGAATTTTTAGATACTGCCTTTACCGTTCATCCTTACAAACGTCCCGTAATTGGCTATCAAAAGGACATCGAAAATTTAAGTAGAGAAGATGTTCAAAAGTTTTTCCAGGCTTATTATGTACCTAAAAATTTAACTATGGCGATCTCTGGAGATGTAGATCCTGTTAAAGTTAAAGAACTAGCTCAAACTTATTTTGGACGGTTTAAATCTCAACCTCAACCAGCTAAAGTAGCTAAAGTTGAACCGCCTCAAGAGCAAACCAGAGAAGTTACCGTTAATTTTCCTTCCCAGCCCTTGTATTTGGAAGGCTACCATATCCCCGCTTTAAATGATCCTGACTATATAGTATATGAGATCATTTCGGAATTACTTAGCAGTGGTAGAACCTCTCGTCTCTATAAGTCTTTGGTAGAAGAAAAACAGGTAGCTTTATCGGCACAAGGGTTTAATGGTTTCCCTGGAGACAAATATCCTAATTTAATCTTAGTTTATGCCTTAACTGCTCCAGGTACTAGCATTGAACAATTAGCAACTGCTGTACAAAGCGAGATCGAACGTTTAAAAACAGAAGCGGTTAAACCTGCGGAGTTAGAACAGGTGAAAACTCAGCTTAAAGCAGGTTTGTTGCGAACTCTTGATTCTAATATGGGAATGGCAAGTATATTGGCAGAATACGATGCTAAGACAGGTAGCTGGCGCAATATTTTTAATGAGCTAACTAAATTAGAACAAATCACTCCCCAAGATATTCAGCGAGTAGCTCAAACTACTTTTACAGCCGAAAATCGCACTATTGGGCGTTTACTGCCCTCTAGCTAAATAGGTTCAAAATAACGTCTTCATTGCCTTCTAGCTAACAGTCTAGCGAGGCAATGAAGCTATCTCTTTCTTCAATCGCGATCGCAAATTAGTCAGGCTTTTAATCAAATAGCGATCGCAATATACAATCAACCAATAACCAAGCCAGAAGTCTACTCTTTTGAGGATGGGCTTGTTTTAGCAGGGTTGTCTGGGGATTTATAATTTAGCTTTAATTTATTTGCTAAAGCGTGATTTAATTTTTGAGATGCACCAGGGTATTGTGGTTCTATCTGTAGCAATTTGCTATAAATTTTTACTGCGCCGTCCCAATTATCAACTAATTCTAACTGTTGACCCAAGCAAAAATAGGACTCTGCATTGTTGGGGTTACTGTTAATTTCTAGCTTTAAAAAATCTATCGCCTCTTTATGTTTGCCCTGCTTACTTAAAATTTCACTCAGGCGATAATAAGACTGAGAAAATAGAGGATTTAAGACAATCGCTTTATAATAAAAGCCTAGAGCCTGTTGTAATTGACCCTTATCTGCTAAAGCATTGCCCAAATAAAAGCGATCCATAGCTGTACCTATTTTTGGTTCAAGAGCCAAAGCCAACTGCATTTCTTGGATAAATTCTTGTTGCTTGCCTATTTTAAAAAAGGTTCTAGCTAGATTTAGGTGAGCTTTAGAATACTGAGGATTAAGGTCTATAGCTTTACGATAACAGGCGATCGCATATTGCCACTTTCTTTTTCTGCCATACAGGTTTCCCAAATCAGTATGAACTTTAGGGGAGTTAGGTTGCAGCTTAGATTGCTTATAATAGCGTTTGATTGCCTTATCTAGCTGAGTTGTAGGAGTATTGGTTTTCGTTTCCTGAGAATCATGCTTTAATTGTTTTGACCAATGGTCAGAGCAGCGCGAAAAGCGATGCAGCGCGGTCTTACGAGACAGTCCGTTGCGAGGCAAAGCGGTCTTGAGGGTTTCCCTCATAGAGCTATTGCCGAGGGTGGGCGGGTTTCCCGACTTAAAAAAAAGGACTTGTTCGCATTTACTGTCGAGGGTGGGGGTCATATGCGGCTCAAGCCTTTGTCCCATGAGCGACTGCTTCAACAAAGGCTCTAGCCGCATATAGCCGTTGCGGGGGGAACCTGCGTTGAGGCTATTGAGCAAGAAGGCTTCGTCGTTGTACGGCGGAGTAATCTCTGACTCTTGCTGAGAAGGCTCTGACTGAATTGGTTTTGGTTTCATAGCTGCTGGTAGTGCAGGCTGAGTCATGCTTAGGTCTAGAGCTTTTCGATAGTATAATGCTGCCTGTTTCCATTGGTTTTGCTGCTCTAATTTTTCAGCGAGGAGACAGTATGTTTCTACTGAGGGTTTTGAATCAAATAGAACCTCATCATCTAAATCTGAACTAGCTGCTTGAGAGACTGTTTCTAATTCTCTAGCTCGATAAAGATTTAACTGAGCTTTATCAGAATTTCCCAACTGCTGCCAAACTTCAGCTAAGCTGCGATAGATGGTTGCACTAGGTCTAATGATAATAGCTTTTTGATAATGTTTGACTGCCTGTTGCCATTTTCCTTGTTGAGTATAAATATCTGCAATTCCAGCGTAAACTTCAGCTAGATTGGGTTCTACCTCTACCGCCTTGGCATAGCATGACATCGCCTCCCCAGTTTTACCCATTCTTTGTAAAGCATTGCCCCAAACTTTGTAAGCCTCTGCCATATTAGGCATAATTTGGACTGCTTGTTTACAAGCTAGTGCTGAGCGTTCCCATTCCTGCTTTTCTGAATGCTCTAATGCTTTTTGGAGATAAACCTGCGCTGTTTCCCAGTCAATGTCTTTAGATTGCTGTGGATTGATGGTTTTAAGAGGTTTTGAAAAAGAAGGAGATATATTATTATTTGGCTCAACTTCAACTCTAGAATGAGGCGGTTGAGGATTAGAAGTTTTGGTTAAAGCAGAATTGATCTTAGTTAGAGGCTGAAAAGAAAATGCTGCTTCTTTGAGAGCAAAAGTAGGAATAGGAGGGCTAGGATAACTAGCTACGTTCGCACTAAATAGCTGTTTTTTTGTATTTCCCGTCAAAGCCTTGAGATTAATTGCCTGACGATAGTAGTTAGCTGCTTGTTGGACGTTGCCATGATTTTTCAACCCTGTGGCTAGTTTTTCATAGGCAACTGCTAAATCGCCCTGTTGTTTTAAACGTTCTGCTAGGCGTTGCTGAATTTCTATTAAATGAGGATACTTTTCTATTGCTAAACTGTAGATTGCTAAAGCTTCGCTTAATTTGCCTTGTTCCCAAAGAACATCAGCCCGAGCAATTTGTGTTTCCCATGAATCATTAGCATTAGAGGCTGAAGAAACTGCTGAGTCAGATTGTTTTTTTCCAGTTTCAGATGGAAGCAGGTTTTGAAATAGCTTAAACATTAGCGAATTAAAATAGTATATATAGTATATAAATATTTTTACTTAGGTCAATTTAACGCTAAGGAGAACTTACCACTGCAAACCGCCTGTATTGTGAAGTAAAAGCTAACTTTTTTTTAGTCATCTCATATTTACAATACAAAAAGATCGGTATTTATACATAAGTATTTACTAAACTTTAAACGCATTATCAAAAAATTTACTCGATCTTTAATTTGCTAAGTATTTACATTTTATTTCTTGTAAGAAAAAACAGGCTTATATTCGTTAAATTTTGGGATTTTAGACAAAAAAAGAGTGCCTTAACACTCAAGATAAAATTTATAATTGCTTAATAATGAACAAATATGGTTACGCATTTAGTCATTATTCTGCTGGATGAAACAACTGAACTTAATGAGCTTATTAAAATCTTTCAGTTATATCTCGTCCCAACCACCAACTCCTGAAGACATGACATAACTAGTTACTCCCGCCTCAAAGAAATTGGCTTTAGTATGACCTTCTTTTTTGGTATCAGAAAATCTTTCTAGATGCCGGTAAGGACTTTTCTTGTATTGTTCATCGACATATAAAGGTTCTAAGCCAATCGATCGCAGACGCATATTGGCAATGTACTTAGTGTATTGTTCGGTACTGGCTTCTGTAATGCCCAAAACGCTATCCCCGACTATATGATTTGTCCAGAGGCATTCATGCTGTACTGCTGTGTCAAACATTTCGTAGATTTGCTCGACAGAATGAGGAAACAACTGCATTGCTTCGGGAAGTAGTTTTTGATACAGTCGAACATGGGAAAGTTCATCACGGTTGATCATTTTAAAAATATCAGCACTTCCTGGCATTAGCATTCGTGAAGCCAGATTATAAAAATAGATAAGTTAAACTAAGCGACAACCTCGCGGTTACCACTCGTCTTCAAAACGGGACGTGAGATTTTCACCTCATCCCGCTCCTGATTTACAGCGCAATCTCTTGCTCTTTTCAGCTTGGCTTCGTGACGTTCGTTTCTGGACTTAA
>JBBSPC010000197.1:0-7416 GCA_038259125.1 Chroococcales cyanobacterium
TGTAAAAGCTTAGTCAAGAATTTTGAGCGTACACTTGTTCGTTCCAATGCCAAGCTCAAGCTATGTTTTATTCGGCTAATGCTTAAAAGATTGGCTATAGCAACAGTCCCATAAAAAGATCTCAAATGGGTTCTATAGTATGACTATACTTCTTCTTTTGATATCCAATTAAGTAATCCTAAAGAATTAGCAGTGCCAAAAAAATGTGCGCCTAAAATATTAAATTGCGCCAGGATCAACAATAGATCGGCGATTTTAATCACCTGTTCTCTTTCATACACAGCAATCCCTTGGGGTCTGCCGATCGCACCCGTAACTAATGAAATGAGACTAATCTCTGAAGCAATAAAAGCTAATAACAGTCCCACTAAACTAGATAACAATCCAATGCGGAGTAATCTAATAATTTCTGTTCTGCTAGGTTGCGTATCTGGATCAACTCTCTGTAATTTTTTAGCTAATTGACGGTATCGAGAAGCCCAATAAACTCTAAAACCCAAAGCAATTAAGCTAAACATAGCTATAAAGATACCCACTCCCGTACCACTGTTGCTTGCTCCACGACTGAAGAAAACAAGCAATAGAGTCACTCCCGATATAGCACCTAAGATTAGATGAATCCAATAGCTAATACGGCTTAATGTGCGGAAGATGCGGGCAAATTTCTGCTTGTTGGGCAACTTATTGTTGGGTGTCAATTCTGCTGGTTCATACATATTCTTCTATTTGAATAAGGCTAATTTATTTATTCAGGTATACGATTTATTCTCGCGTAATCCAGTTGAGTAACCCCAAAGAATTAATCGTACCCAAAGCGTGTGCGCCCAAGATGGTTACGTTAACGAAATCTAGAAATAAATCGGCGGTTTCGATCGCCTGCTGCGGTTCATATACTCTAGTACCTTGAGGCTGGGCAATCGCTTGAGCAATTAATTATACTCACTACCGTAGTTTCTGAGGCTAAAAAGGCTAGGACTAAGCCGATTAAACTAATTGTCAGAACTCAAACGGAAAAAAGAAACATGAATCTAACTAAACTATTTGCTAAATCGACATTTTTACTCCTATTAGCTACTTCTTTGATAGCCTGTGATAGCGATACCAAGGCTATATCAGGAGCCGATGCCACAGGTCAAGATGAAGGAAACATGGCTCAAACCGATATCGAAGCCAAGGAAAACGTCACTACTGAAAATGTATCAGAAAATGCAGAAGATTTAATCGGTCAAACTGTAACCATTAGAAGTAATGCAATCAAGCAGATCGAACCAGCTACCTTTACTGTAGCCGACCAGGAATTTTTTGGCGGAGAAAATATTGTCATAGTTAACGCTACTGGTACACCTTTTGTCTTGCCAACTGAAGACGATACAGAGGTGCAGGTAACGGGTAAAGTAACTCAGTTTGTTCTAGCCGATATAGAATCAGCATACGGCTTTGATTTAGACCCCAATCTTTACGTAGACTACACCGACAAACCAGCAATTATCGCTCAGTCACTAGCGATCGCTCCCGAACCTGGGGAGATTGCTAAAAATCCCGCTCAATATTATGGCAAAAAACTAGCTGTAACGGGAGAAATTGAAACTGTCTATGGCAAGAATACCTTTACTCTCGATGAAGATAAGCTATTTGGAGGAAAGGATCTTTTAGTGGTGGTAACTAATCCCACCGAAGCACCAATACAGGACGGTGAAACAGTTGCAGCAACAGGAAAATTACGCTCTTTCACTATTGCGGATGTCGAACGCGATTATAACCTAACTTGGGATCTAGACGTACAAAAACAGCTAGAAGTGGAATATTCAGATCGACCAGTACTAGTTGTAGACCAAGTTTATCCCTCTGCTATCCCTAGCGTAGCAAAATAGAATTTAAATAGTAGTCCTAACACAAATCCTTAATGCTATAACTCTATCATGGCGATCGCTGTCACTGGTCAAAAACTCTTGAAAACAAAGTCTGAAGAAAGGGATGTAAAAATTCGCGCACTTGATGAGGTAGATTTTTCCGACCTAGAAAAGCTCAGAGAAATGGCTCAAGATTTGATAATTATATGAAATCCAAAAAAGAATGCTACACATCAAAAGACAAGATAAAATCGCAAGATAGATATTAAATGCTTATAGCTTATAGCTTAGAGCTTATAGCTAAAAACCGAATTATTTGTAGCGAACATCTATGTATTTCATATTAGCTATGGAGATATTTGCTTGGCTGTCGAAGGAAATTCCAAAATATTAATCGCCTTTGTCCAACAAATAAAAACTGACACTGCTTTTGTCAAAGGTATACTTAAACAAGCTTTAGAGAGACAGAAAGGTCAGGCATAAACTCAAATAGGACTTAATCTCGTTGCTCTGGTCGCATAATAATAATAGTTAAAACACCAGAGATAATAATAAACCCGACATTAATACTTAAGAGAAGCAGACCGCCAAAACCCATTACGGGATTTTTAGAGAGAAAGGCTATTCCTGCTGCTGCGATCGCCGGTACTAAGGCTAAAGCAGCTACCACTCCTACCAAAGTATCTGTTTTTTGCTTTATCAAAGCGACCGAACCAGCAATTCCCGCTGCCATTGCAGCTATTACGCTATACCATCCAGGCTTTACTCGTTCATCTAAAAGTTCTTTGCCCAGCAAATTAGTTTCGGCGGGAATTACATGAGTAATATTTAATAACCAAGTGGTTAGCATGGCAAAAACCATGGCAATTAGAAAACCTAAAAACGCTGTAGTTAAACCCGTCATTATTAATTTTGGCTTTTTAACTACTATCGCCAGAGATACTAAGCCTAAAGGTGGTAAGGCAGGGGCTATCACCATCGAACCAATCAAGATTGGTATAGAGTTAGTTAATAAAGCCACCGCAGCTAATACCCCTGCCGTTGCCATAAATACTAAATAGGAGGCTGTAAGACTCGCTTGCTTGCTGACTTTTTCGATTGTGCGATCGCTAACCTTTGGTTTATGAGAGGACACGCGGTATTATTTTATCTGTGCATAATATGTTGATATTTTATCATTCTGGCGATGGTTCGAGCTTAACGAGATCTCCTGAATCATTGGGCTATCAAAAGTTTTTTCTCTACCAAGAAGACTATCTCACGGCAGAGGCATAAAAATAATATTTAGCTGTAATTTGAAAGATGAAATGCTGTTGGGAACGCTAACCAAAATAATCACTTTTCTACTCCTATAGCAGTATAGATTGTCCTAACTATTTATTGGTAATGTCATAACTGCTAAAGATGAATAAATCGCCAAAACATCAAATTCTAAGATATTCAGTCAATAATAAGACTGTTCGTAAATTTATCGCTTTGGTAAGCGTATTTATTCTGTTGATTTCCGTTTCTCTACAGCCTAGTCTAGCTAACAACACTCCTCAGTTTCATATCCTAGATAATCAACCTCAACAACTATCGCCAGATGATTCTGTGGATACTTCCTCCGCTAAACTATTGGATTTAGAAGATTATGAAGAGTTGGCAATCTTTGTTAATAGTTATTTTAAACAACAGTTAGAACAATCTAATATACCTGGGGCAGCTATTTCAATAGTAAAAGATGGCGAAATTTTAGTTAGTAATGGCTATGGTTATGCAGATATAGAGCAAAAGATTCCTGTAGATGCGGAAAAGACTTTATTTCGGGTAGCTTCCCTTTCAAAGCTATTTACCGCTACCGCAGCAATGCAGCTATACGAACAAGGGGATCTGGCTTTAAATGATAATGTCGATCAATACTTAGAAGGCTGGCAATTAGAAAATCCTTACCCCGAACCTGTTACCCCAGCCCGCATGATGATGCACACCGACGGCACGACACAGCGTTTAGTGGGATTAGGTGCGAGAACCAAAGCCCAGATGCAGCCGTTGGCAAAATACCTGCCCAAATATATGCCGAGGATTAACTATCCTCCAGGCAAGTTTTATAGCTACTCAAATCACAGTATTGCCCTGCTAGGTTACTTGGTAGAAAAGATATCGGGTGTACCTTTTGTTGAATATATAGATAAGAATATCTTGCAACCCCTATCAATGAACCATAGTAGTTTTGAGCAACCTCCCGTATCTGAATTACCGAAAAACTTGGCTACGGGCTATCAAATACAGAATGGTAAAGCCAAACCAGTTCCCTACCTTTATCTTAATATTACTCCTGCTGCTGCCTTGACTACTACCGCCACCGACATGGCTCATTTTATGCTAGCTCATTTACAGCAGGGCAGCTATCAAAACAATCGCATATTGAAGCCTGAAACCGTTGAATTGATGCACTCGACTCACTACCAGATACATCCCAAGTTACCAGGTACGGGCTATGGTTTTAGAGAACGTTTAATTAACAATAAAAGAGCGATTGGACATTTGGGTAGTCTGCGGGGTTATTCCAGTTCCCTTACTTTGATTCCTAAAGAGAACATCGGTATTTTTATTGCTACCAATAGCTTTAGTGGTGTACATAATAAATTCCTCAATCAATTCTTTAATCGTTACTTTCCAGCACCTCAGACAAAAATTGATGCAGCCAAATTATCCCCTCAACAGTTAGAAAAATATACTGGCACTTATCGAGATATGGAGTACCCGCGATCAACTATTGCCAAGATTACTGGTATTGCTAAAGAGATTCAGGTTACTACCCAACCAGAAGAAACTTTACTAATTAAAACTCCTCCACTATTGTTCCGCAGCAAAGTCAAAAATATTAAACTAATTCCTACTCAAGAAGCAGGTTTATTTTACCGCAACAAGGATAATGCCTATGTTTATTTTGTCGCCGACGATTCGGAAAAAATTACTCATGTTTCCAATCCCCTGTATCCTAAAATCGGTACATATCAACGAGTGCCTTGGTACGAGACAATTGAGCTACATTTGGGAATATTAATTTTCTGCCTGCTGTTGTTTCTAACAGCTACAGTTGCAGGTATAGTTCGCCCATTACTGGGGGTTTTACAGGGAAAAGCAAGGCAGCTACCCAAATTAACTTGGGTTCGCACTATAGCTGGTTTGGTAGGAATATTAAACTTGATTTTTATCGTTGGATTGCCATTGTACCTATGGCGGTGGGGTTCTTGGAAACTAGTTTATGGCGTGCCTCCTATAGCAATGGGTTTACTTATTATCCCGATATTAACTGCTATATTAACTGCCATCTTATTAATCATGATGCTGATAGTTTGGCGCAAAAACTATTGGTCTTGGCAAGGGCGATCGCACTATACTTTAGTCACTATTGCGGCAATTACCTTTGTTCCCCTACTTGCTTACTGGAACTTATTCGGCTGGCAGTTTTAAAATGCAATGTGTAACTAAAGCTGTATTTAATTTAATAAATAATTATGGGCATTTTCATCCTTACAACAAATGAAGTCGATCGGGGTAATTGTTTAATTTACATATAGCAGCAAAGTAATAGGTATAGTAATGAGTCAACAATCAAACAAAAATTCCATATTTCTATGATGATGATAATTTAGGGGTACTCCGCATCGAAGAAGACGGTAGCGTTTATGTTAACTAAATAGTACCTGTGTTTTGAACTTGCTCCAAATGGGTGATCGCATTATAAATTTTCAAATTAGCGATCGCGCTTCTATATTAATATTTAGATTTATTAGAAATTATGAAACGACCCAGTAATCTTATTATTACCTTTATCTTAGCGATCGCAGGAATCTTATTAGCCTTTGCTTTAGGTAGGATGGCAGTTTTTGTATTTTCCACACCTGAAACCGAAATCGAAGAAGACTACGAGTCACAGCTATATATTTCTCAGAATATTTCTGCAAAACCATGAGTAAGAAACAAATTTGTTAAAATGATTTAGCTCAATAATAACATCTTTAATTTTCTGGTCAGCCTTAGTCAACGTGAGTTCGGGATAAGAAAAGGGGCAGATAATAAGCTGAAAATAATGACAAATCCATTCCTGCGCTTGAGAACAAGCGCAGGAATGGATTCATTGATTCTACAAGCATTAAAGTTTGTCAACACGGTTGTTGTGTATAAGTTGGGGAAACGCCAGCATACCCCACGGTCACAATCGGCGCATAAAACAACATCGCCTTTTTAAAGCGATCGCTCTTGTGACTAAATTCAACAAGTCAGCTCCTCTAATCCCACCCTATAATCAATTGGATTCAGAAAGTCGATTGCTTACATCCATAGCAAAATCTTCATAGCGTCTCAACGAAACGACATCCACATGAACATACTGCCCCATCTTTTTCATAATGGGTAAATCCAGCAAAATTTGGTCGAGTAGATCGGCAGAAGCAACATTGACGATCGCAATTACGCGACGCATTCCCACGCATTTCCACAAATCTACAATAACTCCTGCCTTTTTAGCGTCCAGTGCAGCCTTAGCCTCTTCTGCCCAGATCGTGAAGAGATCGTGTTGCGACATATTATCGGCATATTCAATTTGAAAATCTAAATGGTATAACATTGCTTATTGCTCCTCAAAAATTGTGGCTCCAATACCGCGACTACCTCTGGTAATAAGTGCGCGTTTATGTTTGAGTGTGTAGTTCACTTTACCATTTGTAGAGTATCCAATTAAATCCTCTAAAGTAGCAGCAAAAGAACTATTAGATGAAGCAATTGTAGTATTCATAACTTTACGAACTCCTATTCTCTTGATTGAAGCAAATAACTAATGACCAACGAGGGAATCAATCTGTTGCTGGGCAAGCAATAAACATTTAGGGAAATACAAGTTTGGGTTCGGGTGAATGACTCAAGTAAATGTGAGCAGACGATTTCAGCACAATTTCGGAGTAGAGAATTTTTTGAATCTCTAAACTAGGGACTCGATTTGCCAGCGCGCGATAAGCAGCAATTTCTCCTTCAAGGCTAAAGTCAGCACCTGCTACACAATGGTAATAATCATGAATTGCCAGGAAGGCAAAACCATAAAACGGGTTCGGATAAATCTCGCTATCGTAACTATCAGCCGACACCCAAAGCTTTTCTTGGGCAATATCCGCACACATTTGGGCAGCCGTCCGATAGCGCATATAGTCAGAGAACATGGGATTAATCGGCAGTTGCTGAAACTCATCCATGAGCCAGTCACAAAGTTCTTGCTGAGCTATGTCTGAGATGTCAACAGATTTTCCTTCTAGGTAGAGTTTGGCAAGAGTTTCAACTTTGTGTGCCATAAAAATCACCTCTAAGTATATTTAATCTGAGTCCTGTGGGGGCGACACAAAAGAGTTAAAAGCACGTGGGAAGGTTAATTGAGTAAAGTAGTCTTCCAGAAAATGAGAGACTATTATCAATAATCTTTATTTGTTGAAAACGCAATGATTCTGTCTTGGTCAGCGTTCCCTTGCGTCTTACGCCGACGCGGGGTCTGACCGCAACTGCCTAAATTATATAGCAAGCATCTGAAAAA
>JBBSPC010000198.1:0-7403 GCA_038259125.1 Chroococcales cyanobacterium
GCGATTCAGCGCGTTGGGCGGGTTTCCCGACTTGAAGCGACTGAATCAAGACACCTTCTATTGATTTAGAGCCGAAAGAATTACTGGCACTACCTTCTGCTACTTTCTAACTTTGTCGAACTCACGTTCTAGCAAGTATGCAAAGAGGAAGCGGTTAAACGCCATTTTCGCTTGAGTTGCGTAGCGCAGTCGTTACTTCAACGAGTTACTTGTCTAGGACAGAAATCTGAAAGATTCAAGTTTGCTCAAGAAAAGCAAACCATCGGTCAGTGTGTTTATTCTTTGAATCGTGAGGCTTTGGCTAATTTACTTTCATTATCTGAAAACTTATTTGCTCAGGGTCAATCAAGTCACAACATTTTGGAGTTACTTATGCCTGTTTAAAATTGTTTTTTCTTCATTTCAATCTCAATTTTGCCAAGTCGTGTATCCACTAATTTTTTTGCAACAGAACCACCCTAATTATAGTGAGCATAAATAAGAAAGAAAAAAATTTCTCTTGACCTTTGTCTCTCAGTAGAAATTGGAATTAAAGTCTATTCAGCAATACTAAATATCAAGCAGAATGTAGCCAAGTAGCTGACGCACCTATTCCTACTGATTCAGAGTATCAGAAACTAAAAGATAAACGAGCTAAAACAAAAGAAGAGAGGTGGAGCGAACGCAAGGGAAACTTAGTTAGGCGTTATGGCAGCGATATATCTATTACTCCAGAATTAGTGGCACTTGATGATGAGGAATGGTATGGAAAATTGCTTTCTCACTACTACCTTACCGTCGGCAGATCATACTTGATTGAACGAGACTCAAGACAGTTAAGAGCGATCGCTTGTCATACCAAGAATCGTTTATGGCTACCAGATTTCAATCGTAGTTTATTGTCTACTTCACTAAGACTGTTAGAAACATTAATTATCAATTTACTCAAACCTGGAATTCAGTACAAAGGTAGCGATCCCAATCTTCAGTTGATTGCTGAGTTGGCTAATGCTAATAAAAGAGAACTTAAAACCTTTCTAGGATTGACCATAGTTGAATCTGATACGCCAATTAAGATAGTTCAAAAGCTTTTGGGCATTTTAGGACTAAAACTAACTTATATCGGTCGTTTAGGTTCTAGAGAGCAACGAGAAAGGGTTTATGTGTTTAAATCTCCTGGTGATGGCAGAGAAGAAATATTTACGTCTTGGTTGCAAAGAGATGATTTCATACAAGCTGAATTAGTAAGCAATAACAACACTTATAATTTATCTGCCGTGTCCACTATAGGGAAAGATAATAATTTATCTTACGGAGCGGACATCGAATATAGAGTTAGAAAAACCAAATATTATCCAGTCTGGTGCAATAGTTGAATGGTTAAAAGCGAAGGGTAGATGGATCGTTGAAGCCACTACGGGAATAGTTGCCAAAATTAAAGATAAATACGGCAAAGAGGTATTAGTTAACTGTCAGGAATTAAAACCATGCCCAATCGCCGTCAAAATGAATAACAGATAGAGTAAATCAGTAAATCATCTAAATTTCAATCGCTCAACGGCTCGGCGTTTTCTGCCCTCACCACGACGGTCGTACTTGGCAGTAGTGGCAGGAGAAGCATGACCAGCCAATTCCTGTACCGTAAACACATCTTCACCCTCTGCTAAAAGATCGCTGCAAAATGTACGCCTAAAATCATGGGGAGAAAAATGCTTGACTCCCGCGCTCATGGCTCTAGCTTTAACTAATTTATAAATACCATCTCCATCAGGAGCGAAATGGCGCAGTGTTACATTCCCGCCCTTATTTACAGGACAGATTAATGCACCTGGTAGATTTCCCCTTACTTCAAGCCAATCTTCAATCATGCCCATCGCTTCTGTGGTCAGATAAACCAGCCTAAATTTTCCACCTTTACCCCGACGGATAGTTAATTCTCCAGTTTTAAGATCGAGGTCATCTAGCTTCAATTGAACTATTTCCTGCCGCCTAATACCCCCACAACGAAGAATGGCAATTATCGCAGCATCCCTTTTGGCAATTGCACCCTCTTGTCGATGGCAACATTGAATCAGACTTTCTATTTCACTGCCAGTTAAAGCGCGACCCCTAAGTTTTCCCGTTCCTTTGACGTTAGATATATCAACTGCTGTGTGATAGTCAGATGCGTCAATTAAATCCAAACGATAAGCTTCAGTGAGTACCTGACGAAGAGCAACCAGCATTTTATTAGTGGTAGTAGGAGCAAGTCTTTGTTTGAAAGCAGTTCTAACTGCCGCGGTATGGTGGTAGCGTAACTTTGACCAATCAATAGAAAAAGCATCGCATTCTTCCTCGGTTAATAGACGAGCGATCACATTTAGGGAAGACAGCATGGAGCGACGCGACCCCTCATTTAACGAACTAAGATAAACTGCGGCAGGATGAAGAGTAACGGGAACGGGTTCGTGTAACTTTAGCTGTTCTGCTTGGGAATAGAGCAGGTAGCTCATTATCGGCTTTTTAGATTACCTTAATCATTCTCTCATTGAGGGAGCATTCTCGATCGACTTTGTTGATACGCAACGCGCTTACACAGGCTGCGCCTTTCTTTAGGGCAAAGCGTAATCGCCTGTATTTTGAACAGCAAATGATAATATGAACAAATTGTACAATTTGTTCATATTATTACTTTACGAATTTGCACAACATTGTAAAATAGACCTAATAAATGTTTAACATTAACTAAAATGAGTATTGTCAAGTCGATAGAACAAATAACTCAAGATATTTCCCAATTAGATATATCAACCCAAAAAGCTATAGTAAATTTAATTAAAGAGTTAAAAGAAAATAGTAGTAGTCACTCGCAAAACCATTTATATTTAGTTGCTCTACCAAAAGCTCATCCATCTACAGAGCCTTTACCCAAATGGGGTAACGATCCTGAAGGACTCAAATTATTAATTGACGACTTATTAAGTTCTGAATTCTTGGCTCAATTAGAGACAAAAGATCCTTTATTAGAAGCCAAGCTGAAAGGAGTTCAGCACAAACGAGAACTATTAAATTATCAAGGAAAAAAAGCCTTAACCAGTAGTGAGGTAGCTGCATTATTGGGCATATCTCGTCAAGCTGTAGACAATCGCCGTAAAAATAATAGTTTGTTGGGATTGTCATTAGGCAATAGAGGATATCGCTATCCAGCTTGGCAATTTAATAACGGCAGTATTTTGGCTGGTTGGCCCCAGGTGTTGAATAATATGGAGCATTTAGATGACTGGAGCAAATTAATCTTTATGTTGACGGGGGACATTCGTTTGGGCGATAAAGCTCCTCTTGAATGTTTGAAAAATGCTCAAATCAATGAAGTGGTATTGGCAGCAAGAGCCTATGGATTGCAATATCCAGCTTGAAGAGGACATGGGGGTGGAAAAGGCGATTCGGGAGGACGTTGGTTGCCTGTGGGTTTTCCGCAGGCTTTATCGTCCGTAACTGTTCCAACCTCCTGAAGCGGGAATGGCATCTAAACAGTCAATCAGCATTTTTTCCGCATGTTCGTTATATCCCCAGCTAATCTGTGGAATCTCTCTATCTGGTAATGTTTGTTCGATGACAAATTTAGGAATAGCTTCTAGCTTTCTATCTTCTATTAAAGCGATCGCCTTCTCTAATCTCCAACGCTGCCAAGCAGCTTCAGGCAGTAGCTGACATTCACTCCAGTACTGCCATCTGCCCCACATCAAATTCTCAATTTGCGTCGTGTAAGGAAAGAGCCAGCCGTGCTTTAAATCTCTTTTTAGATGGGGATCTAGTTTCTTCTTATTTGGTTGTTGAGCTTGATACAGTCGCCAAAGCTGGTGTTTTTTATGGGGACTCAAGGCAATGGTTCGGACAAAATTTAATAGGTAACGAAAAATCCGTATTTTAGGCTTACTCTCGACTGAAATAATCAACGATAAATTGGGCTTTCCGAGCTTTTATCAAAACTGTCCGAACTATTGTCAAGGGATATTTCATTTTCACTCTTGAATTGTAATGTTCCTCTCGGCAGCGTTAGCTTGGGCGATTAAAACAAAAGTTTACCAAGTTGTGCAACTTTGACAACAGTGCTAGATTTATAGTAGGTCAAGCCAACAATATTTTGGTTTTAGGAAAAATGACAACAATCGATAAACAAGAATTAATTAAGAAGGTCTCCGCTTCAGTTGAGTCTGAAATATCACTCGATAAGCTGTTTGATATTTTGGAAACTCTGACATTGGTAGCAGAGGAAGCAGATCCTCTACTCAAAGCAAAACTAAAAGGACTAGAGGTCAAACAGCAGTTGCTTTCTTTTGATGGTGAACCCTTAAATAGTCAAGAGGTAGCGGATTTGTTGGGCATGACTCGTCAAGCAGTAGACAAAAGACGCAATTCTAATAAATTACTGGGGCTTTCACTGGGAAAAAGAGGTTACCGTTATCCAGCATGGCAGTTTGCCAATGGGGGCATATTAACTGGATGGGAACTAGTTTTGGCTGCTTTTATAGATATATCGTCCTGGGGCAAACTACAGTTTATGCTGAGTGGAGATGTAAGGTTAGAGGGCAAAACACCTTTAGAATGCTTGCAAGCAGGAGAAGTAAAACAGGTAATAGCAGCAGCAAAAGCTTATGGGCAGCAAGTCGCAGCGTAATCGATTACCCAAACATCCTTTACCTCCAGAAGATTTTCAGCAACGAGTATTACCAATAACCAAATGCCAGATTACTTGGTATCGGCTAAATCCTTCTGGTCACGCTTCGGCATTATACTTCGATCGCAGTGGCATGGGCAGGTACGATGGTTCGAGTCAGAGTTATGGCATTTTGTATGCAGCAGAAGTGGTGGAGGGAGCTTTTATCGAATCCTTTGGACGCAGCCACGGTGTAAAGGCGGTAGCAGAGGCCGATCTAAAAAATCGCAATTTATTTGAGTTAGAAAGCGATCGCCAGCTAACGTTAGTCGATCTTTGGGGATCGGGATTAGTAAAGATAGGTGCTGATGCAAGAATTACCTCTGGTTCGGATTACGAATTATCGCGAGCTTGGGCAGAAGCAATCTATCTTCATCCCTTAAAAGTAGATGGGATTCGATACTATTCTCGCCATGATAATACCCAGCTTTGTTGTGGATTATTTGATCGTACTTCTGCACATTTGAAAGAGCAAAATGAAGGAAATATAGTAGATAATAATCCTAAATTACTGGCGGATATTCTAGAACGTTACGACTACGCTCTTTTGTAAGACTACAATTCTAGTTGTTTACAATTGCTGGGCTTTCTTTCTCTCGATGTAATATTATTATTAGCTGACGATTTTAAGTTCGCTTTGACCTTGTGCCAATGAGTTAACCAACTTTGCTGCCAACTGTTAATGCTCTTCTCAATAACTACAGTGTTAAATTTGGTCAAATCGATTTCCGTAAGTTGTTCTAAGCGATCTAAACTCAGATACAAGCAGGAAGAATTTTCTCGATCCAAAGACGAACCCCATCATTTGACAGATAAGCAGTTGAGTTGATATACATCTTCCTGGTCATAAATACTCTTTAGCAAATCTTAGTAGATTGTATTAAATTACACTACTAACATTGCCTCTTCTGGTTTTAACCAACAAATTGATGGTTTCTTAATTTTTATTTGTTAATTTCTCCCTCAATCTCGTATACCTCTGCTGCTGCTTAACCTGCTTGACTGCGATCGCAATAGCTTTTGACGAACCCACAATCAACGCCAGCTTCTTAGCTCTAGTCAATCCAGTGTAAAATAAGTTGCGTGAGAGCATAACGTAGTGTTGCGAGTACCAATCAAACCTCTAGTCATGGGACATAACACCTGTACATCAGTAGCAGGATTAAAACCAGCTTGGGGTATGTAATGCTCGATAAGCTCACAGATAGTTTGTACTCCGTGTTCGGGTTCTGTTCCTCCTGAATGCCAGAGACAATCAGAGGTATATAGCTTTCGTACTGATTGGTTCGAGTTTGGGTATGTGACCGTGATTGATTTGATGGGCAGTACGAATGAATAATGGCACTTTGGGCTGCCTGACGGAATACTTGAGTTAAACGGACGACGGGGATTTTCTCTGAGGCAATTAAATCTTTAAGGACATTTCCAGGACCTACAGAAGGCAACTGATTTATATCTCCTACCATCAAAAGTAAAGCATCTTTGGGTATAGCTTTGAGTAGAGAATGAGCCATGAATAAATCCACCATGCTAGATTCATCAACCACGCCCGCCGAACAGTTGAGTTGATTATCCAAGTCTCGTTTAAAACCCATCTTACTGGGGTCGAATTCCAACAGTCGATGTAGTGTTTTAGCTTCAATTCCCGTCATCTCAGATAGTCTTTTAGCAGCCCTGCCCGTCGGTGCAGCACAGGCTATCTTTTTACCCATTGCCTTCCAGAGACTAACGATAGTGCGGGTGACAAAAGTTTTCCCCGTTCCTGGTCCTCCAGTCAGAATCATCACCTTTTGACTGGCTGCTGTTTCTACCGCTTGCAATTGCTGGGGTGATAGTTGAATTTGATTGGAGGCGGTAAATTTGTTAATCCAATTCTTGACACGATCGCTATCTACATCGATTTTGGTTTCTAGTTTCTGCTGTAGTAGTTTAGCTAAATACCGTTCTGAATGCTAAAAACTGGGTTTGTAATAGAATAGCTCTTCATCTAGTTCCTTAATCAACTGTTCTTCTGTGACCATCTCTGAGAGAACAAGAGCGATCGCACTTTCTTCGGCTTGATGATCTTCAGTAGTCAATAACTCTTTCGTAAAAGGAATAATTTTAGACTCTGGTAAATAACAATGCCCGTCCTCACTGGCTTTATCTAAAACATGAAGAACGCCAGCCCGATAGCGAAACTTCGACCAGGGCGATACACCTACATTGACTGCAATCTTATCTGCTGTGAGAAATCCTATACCAAAAATATCGATCGCTAGCTGATAGGTGTTAGCTGTAACAGTGGCGATCGCTTCTTCCCCATACTGTTTATAAATCTTGACGGCATAAGTAGTTGAAACGCCATGACCTGAAAGAAAGATCATCACCTCTTTAATTGATTTCTGTTCATCCCAGGTACTAGAAATCATGGCGATTCGCTTTTTAGCTATACCTGGAACTTCTGACAGGCGCAGGTCATGCCAAATCCCTGTTCTTCAGTTTTTCCTGGGTGATGAGTAAAATTAAAATCGCTTGTATCTTGTATTGCCAAGATAATTTCTTCTAGTGATCGCTCTTTCTGCTGTTTGTTTTCGATGTGGCTCAATTATCTCTTCAGCATCTACTCGTTTCGATTGCCAAAAATTGTAGGTGGCTTTCGTGTTTGCCCAATTACCGCTTGCTTGTGGAATACTTACATGGGGTTGTTGAGCTAAGTTTTCAACAATCTTAATTAACCTTTGGTTCA
>JBBSPC010000199.1:0-7329 GCA_038259125.1 Chroococcales cyanobacterium
CAGGACTTCCAAAAGGGTCGATCTGCTGATAAAAATAGCGATGGATTTAATTAATCCTCAACATTTGCGTAACTGGTTCGCTCACTGCTGCTACTGTCCTTCTTAAACCTGCAAACCGCTGTAATTTTAGAGATACAAATTTATCTACAAGCTATTTATTTCGGTCTTTCAATATTTTGAATATTATGCTGAATTTCTAACCACTGGCGAGGGAATTTGTCTTTTGTGTAGACGACCAAGGCTTTATTCAAAAAGGCGATCGCCTGTTGTTTATTCTCTGCTGCATTGCCTTTGAGACGATAACGATAAGCACCACCCAAATTGTTATTCAGCATTGCCCAATTGTAGGGAAATTTTTCTAAATTATGAATTGATAAAGCGTTGCCATAGTAGGAAATAGCACGTTCAATATTGCTACTTTTGTCGCCATTGATGCGGGATTGGAAAGCATTACCCAAATTATTTTGCAACATTGCCCAGCGATGAGGATTAGACGAAAGGGTAAATATCTCTAAAGCTTGTTCTAAATGATTGATTGCCGTTTCGATATTAGCTGCTTTGTCGCCTGCAATGCGCTTAGAATAAATATCCCCTAAATTATTGTGCGATGCTGCCCAATCTTGAGGATATTCTGCCAAAGTGTAGACAGATAAGGCTCGCTTATAGCAAATAATCGCCTGTTCAATATTTTGAGAACGTTCTCCTTTAAGTCTATAGTTATGGGCAATGCCTAAATTACGCTGAGTATTTGCCCATAAATAAGGATATTTTTCTTGGGTAATTACTTCTAAAGCCAGTTGATAGGTAGCTAGTGCCTGTTCAATATTGGCTTGACGATCGCCTAAAACGCGATCGCGAAAGGCATTAGCTAGATTTGACTGAATTATCGCCCAATCTTGGGGAAAATCTGTGGGCTGATAGGCTTTAAGAGCAGCCTGAAAGCTAACAATTGCTAGTTCTATGTTGTTGGCTTTATCCCCTGCGGGATAGGCAGCGATTAAATTTCCTAAGTTGACTAGATCGTTGGCGATCGCTTTTTTTTGCTTTGAGTCTACGGACAAAATAGTTTCATTTGCCCAGTATGCCAAAATATCCGTGGATTGTCGATCTAGCTTGCCCTGATTTTCGCGAATTAAAGTATAAATTTTACCTGGGGCAACTTGATTAGATATCTGCTGCAAAAGAGTCATCAAAAACTGAAAACATTCTCGCCGTCGATTAGGAGTAGAGTTAGGATTTTCTAGCTGTAATAATTTCCCTGCCAAATTAATCAGACGCTCGGCAGGGGAAATTTCGCCAGATCGCCTCAATCTTTCTCCCACTGACATTAAACAGCTAATAAACTTTTGATCTACCAATTTTTGATTAGCGTTGAGAATATTCATCTCTTGCTCTCGCGGGGTGCTTAGTAAAATATCAATTAGTTTTAGGTAGGGACGTTCTAATTTACTCATGAGAATAGTGGAAGACTACAGGCAAAAATAAGCTTTAACCGCGGAATGCGGTCAGCGCAGACACCGTCGTTTTACGGCGGTGTAACGCTGACTCATAACCGTATAATGTATCGAACTCTATTTCTAATATCTATATCCAGTGACTGCAAATAAAAAATCATCACCGAGCGTTGGGAATATTGCCAAAATTGTCGCGATCGCAACTTTGGTTAGTAAACTGTTTGGCTTTATCCGCGAGATAGTAGTTAATACAGCTTTTGGTCTTGGCTCAGTTAAAAATGCTTATGCCTATGCCTATACTATCCCAGGTTTTCTTTTCGTTCTCATCGGTGGAATCAATGGTCCTTTTCATAGTGCGCTGCTCAGTGTATTAGCCAAAAAAGATAAGTCAGAGGCTGCACCCATCGTCGAAACAGTCTCTACTCTTGTTAGTATTTTCCTGCTCTTGGTCACAATTATAATCATTATCTTTGCGAGCAGTTTAATCGGTCTTTTAGGACCTGAATTAGCTATAGAAACCAAACAGCTAGCCACTCTCCAGCTAAGAATTATGGCACCAATGGCTTTACTTGCAGGGCTGATCGGCATTGGCTTTGGTACACTCAATGCAGCCGATAGTTATTTACTTCCCAGCATTAGTCCCTTGTTTTCTAGTGCCGTAATTGCCACAGGAGTTGCAGTAGCTTTATTAAAATTTGGCGAGCAGTTAAACACACCCCAATACTTTGAAATTGGGGCAACTGTCTTAGCAGGGGCAACTTTGGGTGGAGCAATTTTACAGTGGTTGGCACAGTTAATTGTTCAGTGGCGTGCAGGAATGGGGACACTAAAGCTGCGCTTTAATTTAAAAACTCCTGGAGTAATAGAAGTCTTCAAGGTTATGATCCCCGCTACTTTTTCTTCAGGGATGCTATATGTAAATCTAAACGTAGATCAGTTTTTTGTATCGGGTATACCAGGGGCAGCAGCAGCACTTCAGAGTGCTACCTTTATTTTTATTACTCCTTTAGGCATTATTTCCAATGCTATCTTAGTACCTTTTTATCCTATCTTTTCTAGAGCAGCAGCCCCCGAAAACTGGCAGGAATTAAAAGTCAGAATCCGCCAGGGAATATTCCTCGGTGCGCTAAGTATGTTGCCCTTCACGGCACTTTTTATGTCTCTCTCTCTGCCTATTGTGAAGCTGGCGTTTGAGCGAGGACAATTTGACTCAGATAATACTCAGTTTGTCGCTTCCTTGCTAGTAGTTTATGGCTTGGGAATGTTTTTTTATATGGGTAGGGATGTTTTGATCAGGGTATTTTATGCTTTAGGAGATGGACAAACACCTTTTCAAATTAGCCTGATCAATATTTTTATCAATGCAGTTTTAGATTACTTTTTAGTGGCAGCTTTTGGTGCGCCAGGTTTAGTTATGGCAACTGTAGGGGTAAATATTACCTCAATGGTAATTTTTGTTTGGATCTTACATCGTCGCTTAAATGGTTTACCGTTATGGGAATGGGGTAAAGGTATTTTAGGTTTATTTGTCGCTGCTGCTGTGTCAGGATTTGCTAGTTATGGAGTTAGCCAAGGTTTAGAAAGAACAATTGGTAACGACAATTTATTTTTGCTTTTGGTTGAGCTTGGAGTCTCAAGTTTAGTGGCAGTAGTGATTTTTGGCGCGATCGCTATACAGTTAAAGTTACCTGAACTAAATATGCTGGTAGGTAGAATTAGACAGAAGTTGGGCAGATAAAAACCTGATGATCTGCTAAGTCTCTGCCCGATAAATAATGATTGATTATTTATTTTCTTGGAGATAATTCTCTGCCATCAATTTCAGGCGATCGCCTTCAAAGATATATTTATCAATTAGCTCGCGCATTCTAATTAAAGGCTGTTTAGCTTTATTTTGTTGATTTCTTTCCCTACGTTCGGCTTGATTACCCTGTCTGGTGACCTGATTGGCAATACGGTGTTGCCCAAAAATATGTAAGCCAATCGATGCAGCTTCATCAATGCCAAAAGATTTGATCGGCTGATTTACTGCTTGTATTTTGGTATTGACTTCGCCTTTAAGCTGGCGCAGTTGCTTTTGTGCTTGATTGATTCGCTGTAGCTGTTTTTTTACGGACGGGGGATTGTCTAAATTGAGATAGAGTTTAGCAGCAGCTTGCTTGATCTGTTCTTGGTTAGCCATATTGATAACGTTAGCTAGAGCAATAGTTCGGACAGTTTTGATAAAAGCTCGAAAAGCCTAATTTATCGTTGATTATTTCAGTTGAGAGTAAGCCTAAAATACCGATTTTTCGTTACCTATTAAATTTTGTCCGAACCATTGTTAATTATAATCTCTGCAAAATATATGATTGCGCCTTTGCTACAAACTATTGTATAAGCTATCTCCAGACCAGCTATTTAACTATTAGTTTTATTCATATTTATCATGCACGCTTTGTTTTGTTTCCTTTAAATTCAATAGCTACAGTTGGGATATAGAAAGAAAAACGGAGGCAAAAGATGACAGTTCTCTTACAGCCAGAAGCTAAAATCCTGAACATAATTACTTCAATTGGCAATCTCTTCAAAAACATCGGACGCAACTTAGTAACTCAAAAAAACGAGCCTCAGATTAAGCAAAAGCGCGATTGCTACGGCAATTTATATTGGCAGATACAAGATTTTGCCACCAACAAAACTTATGAATTTGGTTCAGCTCGAGATGTAAGAGTCTGGATTGAAAATCGTTATCACAGCTTTTAAAACCGCTTGGCAATTAGCTTTAAGCCCTAGGCTATAAGCCAATTAAAGGCAGTCTACAAAAATTCAAAAATTATTACTTAGGAGAAAAAAATGATTTATTTTAAATCAAATACCAAACTATCGAATACCGCTGAGAATAAAGTTGTTTATCATGACAATAAAGTTATGTCATGGTTTCAGAAATTCTGGCAGTTTAGTCTCTTTTATGGAAATTATCTAGTAAGCTTACACTCTAAGAAGAAAAGGGTTAGTTAATTCTAGAATAATCAAATCATACCAAATCAATAAATCTTGGCGACACATAAAAATAATCTAAGGGTAGAGTGGGGTGTGTTTCGCCCTACTAAACCTCTGTTGCCAAATCCGCTCAAGACTCTGATGTTTGTTTTAAACTTAGTGGTAATTTATTTATCCACTATTTGACGTGAGCCATCGCAATCCTGCACCAACTGTAGATATTATTATTGAGTTAATAGATCGACCTGGACGACCAATTGTTTTGATTGAAAGACAAAACGAACCCTTCGGCTGGGCAATTCCAGGGGGATTTGTTGATTATGGTGAATCGGTTGAAACCGCAGCCATTAGAGAAGCAGAGGAAGAAGTAAGCTTAAAAGTAAAGCTTGTAGAGCAGTTTTACGTTTATTCTGACCCTAAGCGAGATTCTCGTCAACATACTCTAGCGATCGCCTTTATTGCTACAGCTAAAGGTGAACCTGTCGCTGCTGATGATGCGAAAAATTTAGGAGTGTTCCATCAATGGAATCTGCCTCAAAATCTTTGCTTCGATCATGACCGTATTATGGAAGATTATTGGAATTATCGGCACTATGGCTTAAGACCGAAAGTTGAATAACTCACTGATGTTACGCACTCATCGATCTGTAAGGCTTGGACACCTGGACACCTGGACACCTTGAGACTTGGGGACTTGGGGACTTGGGGACGGTTCAACGCTTATTACGCTCCTTGTCACCCCGTCACCCCGTCACAGCAGTTAAATTAAATGCGTAACGTCAGTAACTCATAAGAAAAAATTGTTTTTTCTAGTTATGTAGCCACAACTTTAGTCATTAAACCGGCGATCGCATTTTCATTCACCATACCCAAAATATAAACATCAATTTCTATTTCTCCTAATAGATAAACCTGTATGTTGTGCAAATTACTATTTAATACATTTATCAAAGCCTGATAGCGTTTTACTTCCGCTTTTTCTAACTCATTGTGCCATTCTTGTTCAGTAATTGCTGAATCAAAAAAAGTCAATAAATCCTGTATTTCGACTTTGGTATCAGCAGGAACATTTTCTTGTTCTAGTAAGGTATCTAGATTCCAACTTTCAAGATCGTGCCAATAAATAACTTGAAAGGGATACTCAGCTTCGCTAAACCAAAGTAAGCCTTCACAAGCTGTAGTTAATTCTTGAACCAATTGCCTATTTGCTAAGAAATCTGATGAATTTTGGCTTTGATCGATCTTCTTATTTTCCATAATCTCGAAATTGAATTAAAAGCATTTTTTTGTCGCAATTATCATTTCTTTTGAATAAAATAAAAGCGATTAATTTGCATCTCTAGCAATGGTTCGGACAAAATTTAATAGGTAACGAAAAATCGGTATTTTAGGCTTACTCTCAACTGAAATAATCAACGATAAATTAGGCTTTTCGAGCTTTTATCAAAACTGTCCGAACTATTGATCTGAAAAACTATTGAGAAAACATTACCTAATATAGTTAGACAAAGTATTTAATTAATCCACAAAAAAACCTACTCTAAAGGATGTAACATTTTTAGATAAATAAATATGGTTTCAATTAAAGAACAAATAGTTGTAATTACAGGGGCGAGTAGTGGTATTGGCGCAGCTTGTGCCAAAGAGTTTGCCACAGAAGGCGCATCGTTGATTTTAGCTGCACGCAGAAAAGAAAAGCTCGAAGCAGTAGCAGAAGAATTAAAGCAAGCTTATGACAGCAAAATTCATTTATTAGAACTGGACGTTAGCGATCGCACTGCGGTAGAAAAATCCTTTGCATCTTTGCCCGAACCTTGGTGTAACATTGATATTTTAGTCAACAATGCAGGATTAAGCCGTGGCTTAGAAAAGCTGCAAGAAGGAGATATTCAAAACTGGGAAGAAATGATCGATACCAACGTTAAAGGTTTACTATACGTGACGCGATCGCTTTTACCAGGAATGGTAGAACGCAACCAAGGACATATTATTAATATTGGCTCAATTGCAGGACATCAAACCTATCCTGGAGGCAATGTTTATTGTGCTACCAAAGCAGCAGTTAGAGCTTTATCAGCAGGGTTGAAGATGGATTTATTGGGAACACCCCTTCGCGTCAGTTCCGTCGATCCTGGTACGGTAGAAACCGATTTTAGCAAGGTGCGGTTTCGAGGAGATACAGAAAAAGCGAAGAAAGTATACCAAGGAATGAATCCTCTAACTCCCAAAGATATTGCTGAAATTGTAGTTTTTTGCGCTACTCGTCCGGCAAACGTCAATATGAGCGAAGTATTGGTATTGGCAACGGATCAGTCCAGCGCAACTATGATTAATCGTCAAAATTAAAGTTAAGGGTTTCTTGACATTAAAAATATAATGTTTGCCACAAACAAATGACCAAAGTTGGTTTCTATATGCTCTAAATATAAAGCAGCATTACTGATCTAGTAATCGAGATTATCCTAGTACAGGTTTGATTGCCGTGTTCTACCAGCATTCCCTTGGCGATAATAATACTCCCCTACGACTGTACGTCAAGCATGGCAGACTGCACAAGCACTCGATCGATAGAAGTGGTGTTG
Organism: Chroococcales cyanobacterium; assembly: GCA_038259125.1. GTDB lineage: Bacteria > Cyanobacteriota > Cyanobacteriia > Cyanobacteriales > Xenococcaceae > Waterburya. The sequence goes on from JBBSPC010000199.1 coordinate 7,019, forward strand.
GTTCGCCTAACTATTTTAACTATATTTAGTATATGTTCTGGCTCTAGATAGATACAGTTTTCTTAGAGCAGAAGTAAATAGTATTTTCGATGATTGCCGTAATTTTGCTCCTTTATTTTATATAGGGATTCCAGACTTAAGCGCGATTTACGCTGGCGTATTTTCAAAATCGTTGTAGTGTTTGGCGAAATATTTCTTCAGGCGATCGCTTAAAGATTTGAATAACCACTAAACTATTAATAGGAAGTAATGCAATGTTAGATTTAGATCGTTCTGATGAGCTTATGTTAGCTAAATCAGAAGCAGTATCA
>JBBSPC010000200.1:0-7189 GCA_038259125.1 Chroococcales cyanobacterium
AGCTTCGGAAAACTACGTAAAATTTTATCATTAAAGTAGATTAGAAAGCGTATTTATTCTATTAAAACTCCTTTAGGGCTTAAGCTTATGGCTTATAGCTAAAAAACGAATTACTCTGGTTTTTAATTCACACTAGACGTTTTATATGTATTCTCAGCCTTCTCCTCGTGAAATTCTCCAGACACTACTACCTCACTTAAAAGTAGCTGCGAGTTATGCACGGCATATTCAAGCTAAAATTGTTTCTTTACCAGCTAAAGAAGCAGGGGATAATTTTTTATCAGCAGCATTAACTGATGCGGATCTTTCAATTCAGACTTTAGTAGAAGTAGCTTTACTAGGAACTTTCCCCGATCTTGCCTTTTATGGTGAGGAATATGAAAAATCCCGTAATACCAAATATTTTACTTCTACGGAATTAGGCAAAAATGATTATTTAATTACCTTAGATCCCATTGATGGCACTCAGTACTATCTCGATGGTTTTGATAATTACCAAATTATTCTGAGTATTTTAAATGCAGAACACTATGAAGCGGTAATTGCTATTTCTCCTGCACAGGATTGCTATTACTATACTTTTAAAAATCAAGGAGTATACAAAGGCAAGTTAGATCGAGATTTAGATGAATGCCAATTATTAAAAATTACAAATCCCGATCGCAATATTTTATTAGGTTGGGGAATGGCACACCTCAAACCTGCTTTGCAATCTAAGTATGCCGTAATCGATATCGAAAACTGCTATTCTAGCGATCGCCAACTAGCTAACTATAATGGCATTTTTTCAGGAGATCTAATTGGCTGGATTACTAAACGGGGTAAGTTTATTGATAGTGCTGCACTTGCTTTTATGGCAGAGGAAAACGGCTGTAAGGTAACGGGATTAGATGGTTTACCCTTGCCTCCTTTACACGCCTGTAAAGACTATAGCTATAATGGCGCGATCGTCGCTAATTCCTCAGAACTTCATCAAGATTTATTGGCAGCCTGTCGAAAATCAGGCAATTAATAATAATTTATCTATTTTGACGATGATCGATCATCAATTCTGCTAACTCACAAAAGCCTTCGCCCTCAGATTTACTGGTAATATAAACAGGTAAATACTTTAAGCGATCGCGATACTTCAACACATTTGCTACCCCAACTGAAAGAGGAAACTGTTCTTGATCGAACATAGACTCATCATTAGGACTGTCGCCTACAGTAAGCATTTGGTCTGATTTTAGATCGGGAAAATACTGTGAGATAACTTGATTTAAACCAAAAGCCTTATCTTGATGCAGCGGTTTAATATGACACTGAATAGTACTGTAAGTAAATCCAAAACCTTCGGATTGACATATATACTCTATTTGCTCTAAGCAATCTTGACTCAATCCTTCAACATCAAAAGTCCAATCTGTTAAGCGAAAGCGATTATCTTGCGACTCTTTTAGCTGAGGAAATTTGCTTTGTAATAACCCAAAGACTCGACTCAACTGTAGGCGGTGTTTATCAATGTCAATTTCGCTCATCAATTGCGGTACTACACTACCCTGCCAATACAGTAAGCCACCATTTTCGGCGATCGCACCTACCACAGGCAAATAAGTTGCGATCGCCTGTACCCATCCTGCCGAACGTCCTGTGGTAATTAAAACATCTACTCCCACAGCAGCTAACTTGGTTAAAGTCGCAAATAATTTAGAATTAAATCTTTCTGCTTGAGTTAATGTGCCATCCATATCTGAGGCGATTAATTTGATATTTCCCCAATCATAATTATCAATTGCCTTTAATCGTGCTTGATTCATAATTTATTTTCTTGTTCTTCATCCTTCATCCCTGTAATAAACTCTACCTGAAATACTTCTGCAAAAGCTTCTGTTACGTTAACTCGAACTTGGTCAACTGTAATATCCGAAATAAACTCCGCCAAACTGCCAACTGGCTTATCGACTATGCCACAAGGGACTATTTGCTTAAAACCACTCATATCAGGACATACGTTTAAGGCAAAACCGTGCATGGTAATCCAGCGTCGAACCTTTATGCCAATGGCGGCTATTTTCTTTCCTTCTAGCCAAACTCCTGTTAATCCTGGAATACGATAAGCTTCTAAATCATATTTAGCTACGGTGTTAATTATGACTTCTTCTAGCTGCCTCAGATACCAGTGTAAATCTTGTTGATAATAGCGCAAATTAAGAATTGGATAGCCTACTAACTGATTAGGACAGTGATAAGTAACTTCTCCGCCTCTTTCGGTACGATAAATTTCAAAGTCATTTACTTGCGGATCGAATTTGAGGAAATCGAGAGTAGAACCTGTTCCTAATGTATAGACAGGCGGATGTTCTAGTAAGATCAAAACATCATTTAAACTCGGATTGCTAATTCTTTCCGTTACTAGCGATCGCTGATACGCCCATGCTTGGCTATATTTAATTAATTTATAGTTATTCAATTCACAATATCTTTTATTTTGCATCATATTGCTATTTTATTTAAACAAATATTAAACAATGTAACAGAACATCAAAACAAGTGAAATTTTTAATGTTTTGTAAGCTACAAAGTGCTAGTATATTCATCATAAAGCTATTAAAAGAACAGCATTGTCTTCAGGAATTGCAAAGAACAAATAAACTGCAAATTATCCTAAATATATAATGTTTGAACCAGTAGATTTTCCATCAGTACAAGTTAAATTTAAGCCTAAACTAGTTTAATTAACCTTTGATAATTGTTTAGGAAATCTGCAAATCACAGGACTGTAAAGCTGTAATAGAAGAATCTGTAGTAGTTGTATTTAAAGCTTATAGTACCTGAGCCGACCAGAGTTAAATTGCAAAATTCAATTTAAAAAAGTGACTTTAGCTACTAATTTTGTAGTTCAAAAATACCCTTTTTAGATTGAAAAACTTGTATATCTTACTACTAATTAGTAAGAACGATATATCTACTTCGTTGTTAGCTTTGCAACTGTATTATATGGAGTAGCAAACATGAAGCTTTTGATCCAAGGAAACAACATTGCAGTCACAGAATCAATTCATGATTATGTCGAACAAAAATTAGAAAAGGCGGTTAAACACTTTCAAAATATAACCAGTAAAGTAGATGTTCACCTATCTGTAGCCCGCAATTCTCGGATCGAAAAAAAACATAAGGCTGAAGTTACGGTATTTGCCAACGGAACAGTAATCCGCGCTCAAGAAGGAAGCGAAAGTCTTTACGCGAGTATAGATATGGTTGCAGATAAAATTGCCCGTCAGTTACGCAAGTATAAAGAAAAGCATTTAGCCAAAAACGCCCATGCTCATGTGCGCCAAGATGAAATAGTAGAAGAAGACACTGTAACCAAAACCCAGGAGTTAGATAGCGATCGCGTCCCAGAGTTACCTGCTAAAGTAGTTAGAAGCAAGTATTTTGCCATGCCACCAATGACTACAGAAGAGGCACTAGAACAGCTACAGCTTATAGATCACGATTTTTATATGTTCCAGAACAGTGAAACTAAAGAAATCAACGTTATCTATAGTCGTAATCATGGTGGCTATGGCGTAATTCAACCTCGTTCGGATAGCGATGCTCGTAAGGCAGACTATTCACACTAAGTAAGGGATGAATTATGAGGGATAAGGAAGCTAGGCTCAACGGTTAGTTTTTTGCCTTCATTGAAAGTTTGAAAGATAAAAGGTAAGAAAGATTAGCAATAGTTACTAGTTTTTCTTGCCTTGTTTATTTTACCTAATACACTTTTTTATTACACTACCACATAATTCTAAAGATTTTACGCCATTTAATTCTAAAAGTTACATTCGGCAAAAAGCGATCGCTTTATTCATATAGTTCAGTTTAACGACCGTTATACTGAACAACAAAAAGAATATTTTATTTTCTTTGTTCTAGCCTTTGATAATCGAATTAATTAGGAGAAGAATTGGTGATGCCGATTACCGTGGCACTACCATTTGTAACTTTTAGAATTAAATGGCGTTGAGCCGAGATACGGATACTGTGATACTGTTGGCGAATTCAAAAATAGACCAATCAGGCGATCGCTGGGAAAATAATCCTGGAGTTAGTATTGAAGAAAAGCTCAATCGATCGTAATTGACTTTTTCGTTTGACTTTCATCGAACTTATTTTAAATAGTTCTATTTTTATCTTTGATATCGTCGTTAGTTCGTGTTTTTGAATTATGGTCTGTTGCAATTTCTTCTACATTTCTTAGTAGGAGAACGGCATAACCTACCAGTGCTAGGATTAAACCACAACTAGAGAATAAAGCGATCTCCACGGCCATCCCCGCACCAGGTTCGCGACCAAAAATACCGCCCAACCATTGAGCCAAAATGCTATCAGTTTTCATTGCTGGTTCAAAAAAGCGGTCGGCTAGAGGTCCTGAGATCGCTGCTCCTAAAGGAATGGCGATTTGGGTAATTAAATCACGAGCAGCAAAAACTCTACCTTGCATATCTGGTTTGACTTTGGACATCCAAATAGCTTGGTTAGAACTATCGGGAAACGGAGAGCAAAAACCACAGGTTAGGGCTGCACCAATCTTAACTGACATGGTTTGGGTGATGGATAACACGATTAAACCTAACTTCCAGACTGCACTACCCAGTAGTATTCCGTGAATGCGACGCTTAAAACCTCCCCAAATACTAATGGTTGCTGCACCGATTACCCCACCAATGCCAAAGCTCGTTAAGAGTCTGCCCCAGGCGGTTGCATCGTTTCCGCTACGGGCTAAAATCATCGCAGGGAGAATGGCGAAATTAATATTTTCGATTAAATTTTCTAGTAATAAGAAAACTAGTATGGCTAGCAAACGGGGGTGCTGTAAAAGATAGCGAAAGCCGAGAGTTAAATCTTGCTTGAGATTGAAACGTTGAATAATTTGAGCGCGATTTATTTGTGGAAGATGGACAATACTGAGGGTGCTAATAGCAATAATAAAAGTAACAATATCGATAATCAAAATACCTGTCAGACCGATTATCGGATACAGACTCCCCGCTAAAGCAGGAGCTAAAATATAAGCCCCCGACATCCGAACCGAATTGAGAGCAGTAGCCCTAGTGTAGTGTTGCTGGGGAACGATGGAAGAGAGCGAAGCTGAATAAGCCAATCCCTGAAGGAAACCAAACAAACCATTTACCGCACCAGTGAAATAGAGATGCCAAATTTCTAAGCGATCGCCCAAGAATAGTAATAAAATCGCGATCATCGAGCAACCAGCTAACAAATCCCCCACCATCATTAACTTTTGACGATTCAGGCGATCGACCAACACCCCCGCAAACAAAGCCGCGACTACTTTGGGAGTCTGAGTAAAAAACAAAATAAACGATAAAGGAGTTGCCTGTCCAGTTACTTGCCAAGCCCAAATGGTAATGGCAAAGTTGGTCATTTCCGAACCAAGCATCGAAGCTAATTGACCGATCCAGACTATATAGGCATAGGAAGCAATAATATTCCAACCTGACATAATTTCTCCCGTTACATCTAGTTCAACACCTTGGCTTTTTTGTTCTCCTGTGGTGACAAAAGAAAAAGGATCGTCAGGATCTTCACTAGCGACGTTTTCTTTATTAATATTGAAATAAGCTAGGGTCGTAAACAGCTTACCTTTTAAAAATTCAGATTTAACTCCAAATTCAAATCCTTCTCCCTTTTCAGGATCTAAAGCCTCGCCATCGCTGGTGGTTTCTGGATTGGGGGTAAAAGATTGGGAATAGCTAGCATACAGGGAAATGGGCTTCGTTGGTTTATAAACAACTCCCACGCGAGGAATTACCGCATCGTCTGTATTACTGACCTCTGCCTGTTCCAAATTATCAGTGACAATCTGCTCTACCGTGTCATAGCGCAATCCCGCTAAAAGAAAGAATTTATCCCCAAAGGCAACCCGATCTTGAGCGAAAAGCCCCAGTCGACGGGTTTCCGTTTCGCGATCGCTAATTAAAGGCAAAGTATTAAAATCTGGTCTGGGGGAAGTGCCGTATATAGGGTTGAATAGATCTAGTTCTAAAGGAGTCTCTTCATCTAGTCGAATTAAATCGTTAAAATTATCTTTAGCTAAATTGAGATCTAGACCAAATAAGACTTCATGGTCTACCTTTCCTGTAGCAAACTTTCCCTCTGCATTGGTTTGTAAGGAATAACTGTTTCCATCTTGGGGTTGTTCTGCCCAGAAACGAGTGACTGTTCCTGTTTCTTCGTCAATTTCAAAGGGAAAAGCCGTCTCTAAAAGAGCATTCTGCTGGGTAAAGCGGAAGGCGTTACGCAACTTCCAATTTTTGCTGAAGCGATGTTCTAAATCGTAACCAACGCTGAGGAATTCTTCCTCCCCAAAGTCGTCGGGTTCATTAGTGATGCGATCTAAGGGAACATCGGCAATCTCGTTATCAATGGCAGGAACACCAAAACTAGGAGGACGATCTTCGTTAAGATATTCTAATTCAAAATTAAGATCTGTATTTTTGCCAATTTTCCAAGTTACTACGGGTGAGATAAAAAACCGTTCGATATTTTCGTCCACATCTTGAATATCGTCACTACTACGATACAGGGCATTAAGTCGATAGAGTACATTACCATTTTCAGTTAAAGGTCCCGAAAAATCGATACTGGGACTAATAAAACTACGATTACCAAACTGCGTCTCAATTTTATAAAAAGGTTCTGCTGTGGGCTTTTTGGTAACTAGATTAATTAACCCCCCAGGTTCAATCTCGCCATACAAAACTGATGCTGGTCCTTTTAATACTTCCACCTGTTCTAAATTCGCCGTTTCTGGAACAATGTCCGCCCCAAATTGTCTAAAACCATCGCGCAGAATAGGTGCTTCATCAAAACCGCGAATGTTAAACTGTAGGTTTCTCCCCAAATCCGTACCGCCAAAAGTCACCCCGCTAACGTTACGCAGTGCTTCATCAAGACGGATTACCTGCTGATCTTCTAATACTTCTTCAGGAACTATCTGTACTGACTGGGGAGTATCGAGAATTAGTGTATCGGTTCGGGTAGCAGAAGTGACATCGGGAACCTGAGGGGGCGACAAGCAGCTTGTATATACTTCTATACATAGCTTTGAAGTTTCAGACATTTTGAAAGATAGAAGCGAGTTTTATGGTCTAGTCAACGAAAGAATAAGGTTTTTAAGGATCGCGATCGCTATATTTGTTCA
>JBBSPC010000201.1:0-7154 GCA_038259125.1 Chroococcales cyanobacterium
CCAAACCATCCGACATAGATGCGGTTGTTGGTGCTGGTGATCCACTGACAGAAGTTCTCCCAAGCTCCGCGGGTTTCGCGTTGTTGTAAAGTGGTTGTCATGTGTTTTATGATTGCTTTATTTATTTAATTGTCGAGGTTCGGTTAAGAACAAGACTTTAGAAACGAGATAAAATTATTATGTGTTTCTTGTGTCTATGTAACTATTGTAGCTAAATGTTTAAAAAATATCAAGGAATATTACATTATTATTAACAATTACATATATAAGCTTTGTTTATCAATGGGTTCTAAATAGCGATTAGACAATAGCAATCTTTATCGCCTGTTAATCATGTTTCAAAAAACTATTCTATTGATAAGCTTAAACTAAATAAAATAGGGAAGAGTAGATAGAGCTATGTCTAAGCCAAAATCAACAGGAATATTTATTGGTGGACTAATTATTGGTAGCGCAGTAGGGACGGCATTGGGATTGTTAATTGCTCCGCGCACAGGAAAGGATACTCGAAAAGTCATTAAAAAGTCTGCTGATGCACTACCAGAACTAACCGAAGATTTAGCTACTAGTCTTCAGATCCAGGCAGATCGTTTGTCTGCAAGCACTGTGGAGAATTGGGAAGGTACACTCAGTAGATTACGTCGAGCGATCGCTGCTGGTATTGAAACTAGTCGAGAAACCAATCGTGCTGCTCAATCGAATCCTCAAAAAGATTTAAATTCGTCTATTACCGATCGCTTCTAAAATTAGAAGGTGCGATTCAACGCTTATTTTTTTATGATAGACCCGTTATTTTGGCTAGGACTATCTCTGTTTTTAGTCTCTTTTAGTTTGTTTGCTGTCTTACTCGTAACCATTCCGACTCTGCAAGAAGTAGCAAAAGCTGCTCGCACTGCCGAAAAATTGTTTGATACTCTCAATCGTGAATTTCCGCCAACTCTTGAAGCTATCCGTTTGACAGGAAGAGAAGTAGGAGAATTGACTGACGAAATAAATCAAGGAGTTAATAGTGCCACAGGAGTGGTCAAACAAGTAGATCAAGGTTTAGTTAACGCCAAGCAACAGGTTCAGCAGGTTCAGAAAAATAGTCGCGGTCTAGTAGCAGGGGTCAAAACTGCCTGGAAAGTATGGCAAAATCCCAATCATAATGATACTCTGCCAAATTCTGCTAAAAACTCCAAACAATAGAAAGAACCTAAATCTTAAATGCCAAAATAATATTTGCTGTTTTTCTAGAAGAGAAAGTTTTCAGTGCTACTAATTACTGATAATCTTAAGTTAAAGTAAACAAATGTAACAAAAATAAGCACGGTTTTAATAAAATCAAAATTGTGTACATAAAAATTTTTAAATAAAAAGACTATGGTAAATAAATTTATACAGCGTTTCCTAATTACCGTTGGGGCTTGCTTATTGATTTTAACTACTTGCTTTACTCCTTCAGCCTTGGCGGTCAACAATCCAGAACTACTGCCCGATATAGAAACCCCCGTGGTTGATTTAGCCAACTTCTTACCTAAGCTGCAAGAAGAATCTTTGATTGAAAACCTAGAGAATTTTGAAGCAGAGACAGGCTGGAAGATGAGAGTTTTGACTCAATACGATCGCTCTCCTGGTCGTGCGGTTAAGAAATTCTGGGGTTTAGATGATAAAAGCATCTTACTCGTAGCAGACGGCAGAGGTGGAAACCTGTTGGCTTTTAGTATTGGTGATGATGTTTATGAATTATTACCTCGTAACTTCTGGATCGAACTGCAAACTCGCTTTGGCAATATGTACTATATCCGCGAACACGGGGAAAACAACGCCATAGTCGAAGCCCTAGAATCAGTAGAAGGTTGTTTAATTAACCAAGGCTGTAATAATGTACCTGGACTATCTCAAGAGCTATGGATCTTGACCTTAATTAGCTCGATTGTTGGAGGAGTGATTCTGGGAGTTGCTGTCATACCTCGCACAGAAAAACAGGTTATTGCTTGGCAGTGGGGTCTTATTATGTCGCCTCTGTGGGGAATTCTCTTTATCGCCTTTGGCATGGGTCCTGTTGTTACTCGTACACCCGAATTTCTACCCCTGTTCCGTAACATAATTGGTTTTGCTTTGGGGGCAGTTGTCGCATTTCTCTCGCCCTCATTTGCCCAACGTCCTACCTCAGATTCGGAAACCTAAATCAATGAACAATTAAAGCATTGTGAGGATGATGACAGAAGCAAACATAAGTAAAGTTGAAAAGCTTGCACAACAGTCTTATGCTCGTAATGATCCAACAGGATGGTTTGAACAGCTATACAATACTGCTCAAGGAGATGAATCAGCTATTCCTTGGGCAAATTTGACGGTCAATCCTAACTTAGCTAGTTGGCTCAAAAAACAGAATATTAGAGGAAAAGGAAAAACTGCCTTAGTGGTTGGCTGTGGCTTGGGAGATGATGCAGAGGCATTGACAAATCTAGGTTTTGAAGTTTTAGGGTTTGATATTTCACCAACGGCGATCGCCTGGTGTCAAAAGCGTTTTCCCGATTCACAGGTTAACTACATCATCGATAATCTGTTAAATCCTAACGTAATCAACAATCGCAACTTTGATTTTATTCTAGAATCTTATACCCTCCAGGCTTTACCTGCAAGTGTAAGACATCAGGGAATTGAATCGATCAGCAAACTTCTTGCTCCTCAAGGAAGACTATTAATTATCTGTCGTGGCAGAGATGTAAATGAGCCAGCCACTAGTTTACCTTTTCCCCTCACTAAACAAGAGTTAGCTTATTTTGAGCAATTAGGCTTAGAACAAATTAGATTTGAAGATTATTTAGACCAGGGAGATAAACCAGTCAGACGCTTTCGCATCGAATACTCCGCTAGTTTTCGGATCGCACGTAATCTTTTTGGCAATAGACAATAATCTCCCTGATTAATATAGAGTGAAGCAATTGCTACAAATTACAGTTGATTAAAAAATTATGCTGGTGGTATGATGCTTAACAATTCTCGTCTTGGACTGGAACAAGAATTTTTTATAGTAGATCTAGAGGGCTTTTTATCCCATCGCGCTGATGAATTTTTAGCAGGCTGTTGGGACATAGCCAAGCAAAGGAATCGCTCTGCTGATTGTTTTGCGCCTGAATTTGTCAAAAGTATTATCGAAATTAATACTGTTCCCGTTAATAACTTTAGGGAATTAACTGCCGAATATCTCGAACTGCTGCAAATATTACTAGAAGTAGCAAAAAAATTAGACCTGCGGGTATATTCCCTGTCTACCTATCCTTTGCATACTACGCCCATCATCAGGAACAAGCCCAATTATCATTTGCAGGTGCGCACTGTAGGATCAGGAAGATTTGATAATGCTGCTAAATGTACGGGAACGCATATTCATTTAGATTTACCCGATAATGTAGTAGATCGCCAAATTGGTATTGCTTATAATTCTTCTCCCGAAGCTAGAGAAAGGGTACTTAGTATTTATAATTTGGCTACTGCATTTGATGCTGCCATTATTGCTTTATCTCGTGCCTGTCCTTTTTATGAGGGTGAGGTAGCAGGCAAAGCAATGCGAACAATTCACTATCGAGGCAGTAAGCGTTTTGCTTGGCAAGGAGTCTATACTAATCTTCAGACTGTAGGTGGTTTGATGCCCTATGCAGAAACAATCCAAGACATGATTCAACAGTTATTTGATCGCTATCATAATTGGTTACAGGCAATGGATCTTGCTGGTGTAGAACGGCAGTTATTTTTAGATTCTGGCGGTGAATTATTAACTGCGGGCTGGAATCCAATTCGGCTTAATTCTATCGGTACAGTAGAATTAAGAGGCGCAGATAGCAACTATCCCCAGGTAACATTAGCATTGGTGGCTTTAATCTCTGAAGCTGCTAATCGAGTTCGGCAAGAAAACATAACTGTTAGACCAAAGGCGGGATGCAAAATATTCAAGCTACAGGGACAAGAGTTAAATGTACCTGAATTTGACTATTTAAATAATGAGTTGCTATATGCTGCGGTTACAGAAGGAATTAAAAACACGGCGGTTAAAGAATATCTCGATTCAATTTTGGAATTTAGCTGCCAAAATGATAGTGAAGTTGGTAATTATTTATCTCGATTCCAAACAACTCTAGGAGAATATACCACTACCGAGGCTCAGTTATTAGCTAAGTTTCCTACCACTACGGGCATCATATCACAAGCAGACGGTTTGGCTTTAGTTCGTTATTGTTGCGATCGCCTGGAAGAAGAGGTCAATTATCTTGAATCTGGGCAATTATCAATATGTTAGTGAAAACAAGTTTAAGCAGATACTTTAGATAAGTGCTGTAATTCCTCTAAAACTCCCGATACAGAAGCTCTCAAAGCTTGATGTACAGCCTCCATTTTGGCTAAGTCTGGCTGATGAGTCCATTCGTTCATAAAAAACTTTTTGACTTCAACGGCTAATACGCAGGCAGAACCAGGAAAATGCGTATGAACCCACTCAGCAAAATATCCGCCTGCAAACTTGACGTTTTCTCGAACATCCAACTGCCTGCCCAAAAAATCAAAGCCTCTCATGTCGTGGATAAATCTCTCCACCACAGGTTGCCAATATTCTCGGTTAAGAGTCCCCGTACCTAGATTAATCTCTGGGTTGTATAATTCCTCAGCAGGGGAGGCGTGCATTCCTTGACGGTAGTGATTATAAGTATGGAGATCGTAAATCACAAAGCGTCCGTAGCGTTGTTCTAATGTCTGGCAGATTTGACCAACTTTGGCATAAAAAGCATCATATTCAGCTAAAGTCTGTTCAATCAAGTCTTGAGGCGGCTGTTTTTTCCAAACCTGCAATCCCCAAGAATCTTCTGGCTTGAGGTAAATAGCCCGATGGCGGGGACGATTAAGATCGACTTCAAAACGCGATCGCAAAACAACCAGGCGCGTCTGGGCAATGTCTGTCCAGGCAGCCGTAAAGGGATCTTCTTCCCGCTGGCGATCGTCTGCGCTAATAGCTAACAATTGTTTTACTTGTGGGCGCACATAATGACCGTCGTGAAGAGCTACAGCAACTATCGGCTGTTGTCCCTCTGTTGATATCCAAAGCTGTGACATATTTTAAACTTGTTGGTTGGAATTGGTAGAAAAACGAGTGATTTACTCTTAAATTACCCAGATCGCCAGAAAATATCTGTCAAATATAAACATTGCGCTTTTATCTAAAAATTACTAAATCTAGAAAATGCGATCGTATCCAAAACTAGCTTGCAGTTTATAAATAAAAAAGATGTGCTTTTAAAGAGAGCATATAATTAACTAAGCAAGAAATAAAAAACTTCCATGTCATATGACGTTACAGCAGACTATGCCAGTAAAAACTTTGATGAAATTATTCAACGAGCCAAGATTAAAGCCGAAGGAGTAACAATCGTCAAAGACAATCAAAGCTTTGTACTAATCGATCGAGAAGAATTAGAAGCCTTAATTGAAACTGCTGAATTGCTTCAAATCCCTGACATATTAACAGATGTATCGCAAGCAAGAAAAGAATATCAACAGCAAGAAACCTTAACAATGGAGGATATATTTGGTTGAAAGCACTCCAAAATATCAAATTCGATTCACCAAAAAAGCTCAAAAAAATATTGCAGAATTAACAAAGCAACAAAAAACTAAGCTCAAGCAAATTTTATAACAGGTTATTGCTGTTAATCCTCACAGTGGAAAAGCCTTGAAGGGCAAGTTAAAAGATTTGAATTCTTATAGATTGAATCGCAAAGATCGCATTTTGTATGAGATTTACGAAACAGGACTGTTTTAATTATTAGGGCTAAAACTTATTACGGAGACTAAGTGTAGCTATGGTTCAGACTTACTCCCTAAATTTAGTTGATTTTAATTGAAGAGATGGCTAATATTTTAGCGAAACAGTCGAGTCTGTGTCCTAGAGCTTTTCAAGCATGAGCAATTACAAACGATTAATCTGGGGATTAATCTGGGGATTAATTTTAAGCCTGTGCTTTAACTGTGCCAGAAGTAATCAAAGTCAAATTAAATCCACCCAAGTCACAGATCCCGCTGGTGTAAGTATCACTAAAAGCTTATATTTACCACCCCGCAAAGACTTTCGGATTGTAGTTATTAGCGATCTTAATAGTCAATATGGCTCAACCGAATATGAACCTGAAGTAGAAGCAGCGATCGCTTTAATTCCTCAATGGCAACCTGATTTAGTTTTATGTGGTGGGGACATGATTGCAGGTCAAAAAGCTTCTTTGACGCGATCGCAAATTGAAGCAATGTGGCAAGCTTTTGACGATCGTGTTGCTGCACCTCTGCGCCAGGATAAAATTCCTTTTGGCTTTACTATTGGTAATCATGATGGCTCTGGAGCAGTTAAAGAGCAGGCTTTGATTTTTAAGCAGGAAAGAGATTTAGCTCAGGCTTATTGGCATCAACATCAGCACCAACTAGGTTTGAATTTTGTAGATCGTGCTGAGTTTCCTTTTTACTATAGTTTCGAGCAAAATGATATATTCTTCTTAGTCTGGGATGCCTCTAGCCAAAATATTGACCAGCAGCAGCTAGCTTGGATCGATAAAACATTAGCTAGCCCCGAAGCCAAACAGGCAGCAGCACGAGTTGCTATTGGACATCTACCTCTTTATCCTGTCGCCACGGCTAAAAATAAGCCAGGAGAATATTTGGCTAACGCTCCACAATTGCGATCGCTCCTACAACAAAATCAAGTTCAAGTTTACATAAGCGGACATCATCATGCTTATTATCCTGGAAAGAAAGCTAAATTAGAATTGCTCAACGCAGGAGCATTAGGACAGGGCGCAAGGAAACTAATCAATAGTGACTTACCACCTCGTAAAACTCTTACGGTGGTTGACTTAGAGCTAAAAACAGCTCAACTTTTTTATAGCACTTATGATGCAACAACCTGGGAATTAATTTCTTTAGAAGAACTTCCAACTTCAATTACTGGAGAATATGGCACAATTTTACGACACGACTTGTAAAATCGGGGGTAGTCCTAAATAGGTAAAGATATAGAATTAAGAAATGTATGTCATTTGAGTTCTATGCCAGCAGATTTACCGCTTTGCCCATCATGTAACTCCAAACAAATTGTCAAGAATGGCAAGATTGACAATGGAAAGCACCCTCGACAC
>JBBSPC010000202.1:0-7037 GCA_038259125.1 Chroococcales cyanobacterium
AAAGAAACAACTCTATCTATCACTGAGTCAATAAGCTCGATTGTCTGAAACATTTCATCTTTAGAGCCAGTTAGTAAGTCTGACTTCAGGGTTGCAAAGAGAATTTTCCGTAATAAACTATATTCTCCCATAATTTCAGCCACGTCATAGCCCTGTTCGGCTCTGATAAATCCATGCTCTAAACCACTATTTTGTAACTGTTGCGGTTTATCGGTTATGGAATCTGAGAGTAAACTAGCTAGTGCTTCTATAACTAGAGGAATGCTGTTGCGTACCGATTTATAGGCAAGACCTTTAGAGCTTTTGATGTCTATATCTTGGCGAATGCTCTCGATCCAACTTTCAACGATGGTATCGGTTTTTGCCAGCAGAATTTTGCCAATATCGTTGCTCAAGGAATATTACCAAATTATATACTTGCTAACTTATTACAATAATACTTATATCTATGGGATGTCAACAAAAGTAGGCATTCCTCAAATTGTTTTAATTGACGTTACGCACTCATTGATTCTGTAGGACTTGGGGACTTGGAGAAAGATGAAAATTAAAACTTTTAACCCTGTCACCTCGTCACCTCGTCACTAACTACAGCAGTTAGATTAAATGCGTAACATCAGTGTTTTAACCTGAAAGTAGCGTTAATTAGTAGTTAAATATTAATCCTTTATTGATTACATATTTTTTAATATAGGTAGGATTAATTGCTATTGCTGCTTATAAAGAAGAGAGTTTTAATGTAATTGATAAATTTGGCTAGTATTTTTGAGTTATCAGGCAACATGAAAGCGAGACAAAGCTCTCAAAGGATCTATCATCAGGCGATCGCCCAATTTGATCGGCACTTGATTGAAACCTATTATAAGCGTGGCAAAACTTATCTCAAGCTAAAAGAATATACTAAGGCAATTGATGATTTTGATACTGTTCTCCAGCTTGAGCCTGAAAATACCAAAGCCTATTTGATTAGGGGTTATACCTATGGTGAGCTAAAAAATTATCATCAAGAAATTGCTGACTACAGTGAAGCAGTTCGTCTCGATCCTAAGCTAGCTAAAGCTTATCGTAGTCGGGGTTATGCCTATGGTATTCTGCAAGATTATCAAAAGGCATTAGAAGATTTTACCCAAGCGATTAAGCTCGACCTCAACTATAGCCAAGCTTATTATAATCGCGCCTGTATCTATCATATTTTAGAACAGCATCAGTCGGCGATCGCGGATTTTACCCAGGTAATTCAGCTTCAACCCGACGATACTAAAGCCTATGAGCGTCGAGCCAGTATTTACAGTTTCTTGGAAAATTATTACCAGGCAATTGCCGACTTCACTCAAGTAATTCGCCTTAATCCAGATGATGCTAATACTTACAGCAACAGGGCAAGGGCAAATTCTTTAGTTCATCATCATCGCCACGCAATTATAGACTATAGTCAGGCAATTTTACTCAATCCACATGATTGGCAGTCAATTTATAGTCCAGGACATTCTTATGGTCAGCTCAGAGACTACGATAACGCTTTAGCTTGTTATAGTGAGGTGATTCGTCTTCAGCCCAAATTCGCTGGTGGATACAAAGATCGAGGTTATATCCACGGTAAGCTTAAAGATTACCCTCAGGCAATCGCTGACTATTCTATAGCAATTGATTTAGACTCAGAGGATAGGAATACTTATTATCATCGTGGCAATGCTTTCAATTTCCTGCAAAAATATAAACAGGCAATTATGGATTACGACCGATGTATAGCCCTAGAGCCTAATTACTGTAACGCTTATTATAATCGGGGAATTACCTATAGTTGTCTTAAACTATATCCTGAAGCGATCGCTGACTACAATCGAGCAATAGTCATCAAGCCTCAGTCTGCTCTAATTTATAATAATCGGGGCAATGCTTGCAAAAAACTCCAGTCATATCAAAAAGCGATCGCTGACTATACTCAAGCTATTTTCTTCGATCCTGACTATAGCGATGCCTACTATAATCGAGTACTAGTTTATTATATTCTTCAAGAAAGAAGCAAATCAATCAAAGATTTGACCAACGGTCAGAGATTACTCCGTCCGTTTAGGGCGGAGTAATCTCTGACTCTAGCTGCTGATTTGTTGCAAAAACAGGGCAAACAGGAGTTAGGACAACAAATCTTAGTCAAAATTAAAAACCTGCATGGTCATCAAGAGGTTGTTAGACAATAAGTAATGGATAAAGAATCGGCATCACCAGATTATCAAAATATTTTAGAAGAGCTACGTCTAACTCTTATTGAAGATCCTGAAAATATTGATGCTTATTATCGCCGTAGTGAACTGTACTATGCTCAAGAAAACTATACTACAGGCATCGAAGACTTAAATGCTGTTTTGCAGCGCGATCGCAATAACTTTTTGGCTTACACTTTACGCGGTTATGGTTATGGACAGCTAGGAGAACAACAAAAAGCGATCGCCGATTATACCTGCGCCATCAAGCTTTGTCCTAATTATGCCAAGGCGTATTTTAATCGTGGCACTGTCTACAATCAGTTGGAGGAATACTATAAAGCGATCGCCGATTTTAACCAAGCAGTTAAATTAAACCCTGATTACAGTGATGCTTATTACAATCGAGGTATGGCACATAACAAGTTAAAACAATATCAGCAGGGAGTTTCCGATTACACCCAGGTAATCCGCCTTAACCCAGAAGATGCCGAAGCATATTACAATCGCGCCAATACTTACAACAAGCTTCAGCAATATCCGCAAGCATTGGCTGATTACGCTCAAACGATTCGCCTCAATCCCCAAGATTTAGAAGCCTACTATAATCGCGCTAACGTTTATCATAAAATCCAGTATTTAGACAAAGCGATCGCCGATTATACTCATATTATTAACTTTAATTCCCGTCACGCTCCAACTTACTACAACCGAGGTACGTCTTACTTAACGGCGCAAAAATATCACCAGGCGATCGCTGATTTTGACCGAGCAATTAGCCTGAATGGCAACTATACTGAAGCTTACTACAATCGGGCAGTAGCGTACAATAAAATTCAAGAATATCAAAAAGCGATCGCCGATCACCAAGCTGCTATCAAACTCAAGCCTAACTATGCAGAGGCTTATGGCAACTTGGGTTTAGTTTATCAAACGGTGGGAGAAAAGCGTAAAGCAGTGAAAAACTTAGATTATGCTGCAACCCTATTTAAGCGACAAAACAACCAGGCTTTATATAAATATGTACTGGGTAAGTTAAAAGAAATTAAAGAAACTTAGTTAAGCGATCGCTTTTTGGACACAAGCTTTACAGGCTTTGGATTTCTGCTGCCGATACCTGTCTATTCTTGATGTATTTCTGGCTTTTTTTGTCATGGATTGCCCATAATACCAAAAAATTTAGCTGCACCGACCAAAACTCCCCGATTAGTAAACTCTTGATTACCGACTCGCTTTTCTAGTCCATCTATTTTAGTATCCAATGTCTTGATATCTCCTTTAACTTCAGCTAAACTCACTTTTATATTTGTAACGTCTTCACTTAGCTTGTCTAATTTGTTGTCAATTCGAGTAAGAATTTCTTTAGGATCTGATTCTACTTGGATGTTGCTCATAATTTTTGCCAAGCCAACAATGACTATTATACTATTTACACTACTGAGACTAAGTTATTGAACTATTGATAACCTCAATTACTGTAAGTAAAGCTTTTCTACCAAAAGATAATTTCCCTCAAAGACCACAACCAGATAAACTTGAACTTGTTTACCGCTCTAGGTGAACAATAGATTTATCTGATAATAATTAACGCCGCGATTTAAGGTGTAATAATTTCTTAATTAGCATTGCTAAACTAAAGCTAAAGTATGAAAAACAAATTGGTTACTTACCAACGTAAATCAAAAGCTGATAGCTACAAGTAATGTTAGCCAAAATTTTATACTTCGTGAAACTAGCAACGTTTTTTAATTTACAGCTTTACTCACACACCAAAAAATAAATTATGACTGCAACCACCACCCGTTTTCCTATCGATTTAGGTGCTTATAAGCGATTAGCTTTAGACCCTAACAAGCCTACCTTAACAGCCGAACAAAAAGAAACCTTAAAAGCCAATATTCAACTTTGCCGTGAGGCGATCGTCTTTTTCACAGCTACTGGCGGAGCTAGAGGCGTTGGCGGACATACGGGAGGACCTTTTGATACTGTCCCCGAAGTTATGATCCTTGATGCCTTCTTTCGTGGTGCGCCTGATAAGTTTGTGCCGATCTTTTTTGATGAAGCAGGACACCGTGTTGCCACACAATATTTAATGGCAACATTAAATGGCGACTTGCCTCAAGAAGAATTGCTCAACTACCGTGGCGCGAATTCCAAGCTACCTGGACACCCTGAATTAGGCTTGACACCTGGGATTAAATTTAGTTCTGGTCGTTTAGGACATATGTGGCCTTTCATCAACGGTATAGCCTTGGCTAACCCAGAGAAGGTAGTGGTTTGCTTGGGTTCTGATGGTTCGCAACAAGAGGGGAATGACGCAGAGGCTGCTCGCTTGGCAGTGGCTCAAAACCTAAACGTGAAGCTATTTATCGATGACAACGACGTAACCATTGCTGGACATCCCTCTGATTACCTGCCTGGTTATGATGTTGGTCAAACATTAACTGGTCACGGTTTGGAGGTCAACACGGGAGATGGCGAAGATATTGATTCACTCTATAGCCGTATGTGCGCTGCGGTAACTGGTAATGGACCTGTGGCATTAATTAATAAGCGTCCTATGTGTCCTGGTATTGAAGGTATTGAAGGTTCTACTCATGGACATGATGTAATTGCCGTCGATAAGGCAATTTCCTATCTCGAAAAACACGGACAGGGTGCAGCAGCAGACTTTCTAAAAAATATCAAAAAATCCAGCAACGACTACAAATTCTTAGGGGTTAGCGACAAGCTTGGTTCTAACCGCAGCGTCTTTGGTGAAGCTGTAGTTTCTGTTCTTGATAAAATGAGCGATGCCGAACGTAAAGAAAAAGTCATCTTTATTGATAGTGATTTAGAAGGTTCTTGTGGTTTCAAACAAATCCACGATGCTCACCCTGAAGTCTTTATTGCCTCTGGAATTATGGAACGGGGTAATTTTTCGGCTGCTGCTGGTTTTGGCATGGAAGAGGGTAAGCAGGGTGTATTTGCTACCTTTAGTGCTTTTCTAGAGATGTGTGTTTCTGAGATTACTATGGCACGTCTCAATAAGTCGAATGTTTTATGCCATTTCTCCCACGCTGGTATCGACGACATGGCAGACAACACCTGTCACTTCGGGATCAACAATATGTTTGCCGACAATGGACTAGAAGATGGTTATGAAACCCACCTCTATTTCCCTGCTGATGCCAATCAAATGACTGCCTGTGTCAATAAAGTATTTCATAATCCAGGTATGCGCTTCATTTTCTCCACTCGCTCTAAAGTTCCCATGATCTTAGATGATGCGGGTAAGGAGTTATTTGGTGACGACTATACCTTTACTCCTGGTAAAGACGAAGTAATTCGCGAAGGAGATACAGGCTATATTGTCAGCTTTGGAGATGCTTTATATCGCTCTTTGGATGCAGTAGAACGCTTGAAAAAAGAAGGTATTAACGTTGGTTTAATTAACAAGGCTACTCTGAATGTTGTTGATGAAGAGATGATAGCAAAAATTGGTCAAGCACCCTTTGTTCTCGTTGTTGAGTCTTTTAATCGTCGTACTGGTTTAGGCAGTCGTTTTGGTTCTTGGCTACTTGAGCGAGGCTTGACTCCTAAGTTTGCTTATCTTGGTGTTCATAAAGAAGGCTGTGGTGGACTTTGGGAACAGTTTCCCTTCCAAGGTTTAGATCCAGAAGGCATTATGAGTCACGTTAAAGGCTTAATCTAAAAAACAATTTATTTAGAAAAAATCGCTAAGCAACTTATGCAACTTATAGAGTAAGGTTTTCATACCTTGCTCTTTTTTTGTTGGGCAATTTATGGACGTTAACTAAATCAGTTATGAATCAGTTAGACATCAATATTAATATACTTCCATGGTGTGAACGAATCTTCGGATTAACATTATCAATTAATAAAGTAATGTATGTTTGCAACAGTGTCGAAGTATTTAAAATATATATTGACAAGACCATATCATTTGAAATTTTGGATGACAATTCCTATGAATTTATGAATTCGTTAACTTATTTTTTAGGAGTAAATGGTCATGAGCCAATTCATCAACATAATAGAAATAGTATTTCTTATCACTTCCGTCCTACTGCTGATTCTGTGCAGATTCATTTTGATATTGCTGGCAACAAGTCAAAGTTTATTTGATATCTGATCAGGAGATTGGTTCGTTGCTTCGTTGCTTCCTTTTCAGAATGTGGCAATTATTTAGTAATAACTGAGCCTTATAATTTTAACGTTTATAAACTTTGAAAACCTAAACTTTAATCAATTTAATTTTTATTTAAAACGATCAAAAACTAGTTGTTAAAACCAAAATTAAGCTGTAGATTTTTGGCGCAAGGACTTTCTGCAGATCCAGAATGTGCAAATGCGTGCGATCTAGATCCTATTGTAGATATGATCTTCAAATCAAAGCAAAATCAAAAAAAGACGCACTTTTAAGTTGTGATCACAATCCTCTTTGTAGGGATTGTGAAATCACGGTAAACCCAACACAAAGTTTTTATAAAGGTAATCAGTTGAACTATTTACAGGTTACTTTATATGACTACTAATAAAGCATTTAACATTGATTCTAATTCTAACATTGTTGAAGATTGGCTAGGAGGATACAAACTAGAGCTAGCTCTAACTTCAGAATCCAACGCTGACCACTGGACATTGGACTTCGAGCTTCCTTACAATATCGCCGCTGCTTATGGCGTAGATCTAGTTAACCATGGCAACGGTAGCTATACAATCAGTGGTCAAAACGATTGGGTCAATCTCCACCAAGGACAATCTATTTCTCCCATCTTCATAGTTGAAGATAATGGACAACAAGCACTAACTCCAAAATTTAAAGACACGTCT
>JBBSPC010000203.1:0-7028 GCA_038259125.1 Chroococcales cyanobacterium
ATCGCGACCAACGGTGCTACCGTCATGAAGGGTCGAATCGCTACGCCATTCTATGCGGTTGTCTGCTCCCAAGTCTCCAGAGCGATTGGCTTCTAAAAAGAGAAAGTTTTTTTGTAGGGCTTCACCATAAGCGAATTTGCCCTGTTGTCCGACTGATGTTCCTTGACTATCGGCAATTTCTACGGTTGGTTTTACTGCTGGTTTTACTGCTGGTTTTGGTTCTTCTTCCATCATCGAATCTGAACCTAAGTCAATCATAAATTCGGGAGTTAATGCTGGTTGTCCATTGTCGTTAACGATGAAGATTGGAGCAATGGACTGTCCTGTTTTGAGGCTGGCTTGGTCGTCTTGACCGCTGATAGTGTAGTTGCCATTGCCATTGTCTACTAGATTTACGCCATAGGCTTCAGATATGCTGTAGGGAAGATTAAATTCTAGTTTCCATTGGTTGGCATCTAATTGGGCTGTTAAGTCTAGTTCCAATTTGTAGCCATTTTGCCAGTCTTCAGTTATCGAAGCGTTGGTGTCGAAGATTAATTTGTCTGTCTTGTTAGTAGCCATAATGAGTAACTTTGAGTAACTGGTTTTTTGGTTTAACTTGTTACCTTTATAAAAGCTTTACCGACCCTTCACCGTGACTTCATAACTCCTGCTGTGTAGATGTCGATCACAATTAAAGATTGAGCGAGAGAGAAGGCGAGGTGAGTTTTTGATAGCGAGGGGTGCTTCCTAAACGGAAGCATACCCAATCGCCATGTTGATGCTCTCTAATCCTTGTTTTATATGGATTGAGTCATACTGTTCTTGTTAAAAATTCTGAGAAAAAAATGTTTATTCGTCGAATTTGACCAACGTTCTACGAGCGATCGCTCTAGTCTCTAACTTATGATATTGCTCGGCTTGAGACATTTTAAAATTTAATAATTCGGTTTGAGAAAGACAGTATATTTGCTGGGGCTTAACTGGTGTTATTTCTATTGCCCTAACGATCTCTTGGGCGACTGCTTTGGCTAGCAGAGGCGGAACAGAATTACCAATCTGCCGAAAGCCATGCCACTTAGTCGCATGAAGCATAAACCAATCAGGATAGGAATGCAGGCGTGCAGCCTCTCTAACGGTAATACAGCGGGGGGTAATCGGATGAATGGGGCGAGGAGAAGTAAACGCACCATGATTACTAGCTGTACCTGCCCTCAAGGTAGTACATAGACCGTTTAAATCTAGACGATGAAAATGACTGATGCGATCGCTTTTTCCAGGAATAGTTGCCGTAAACCTGGCAATAGTTTGGCTGGTGTGTTTGGTACGGCGACTACAGGTCAAAAGTTCGGGTTTATATTCGCGCTTCTTGCTCAACAAAGGACTTGTCCGCATGTAGCTCAACGGGACAAAGGACTTGTCCGCATGTAAGGGCTTGCCCGCATCTGACCCCCGCAACGCTTCTTGAAGCGATGGCTCATGGGGGAAACCCCCAAGACCGCCTCGCTTCGCTTCTTCGCGCTGATAAGCGTAATCATCGTCTACCAGGGTTAGATTACGCAATTTAGCAGCATATTCACTGGGTTGACCATAATTGGCTACTACCCAATCTCGTAGCTCTAATTCTGGATAATTATTAGCTTCTGGAAGATCGCCAATAGCATCTTGTACGGTTGGGGTAGAAGGCAAACCCCAATACTTTTCTTGAAGCGATGGCTCATGGGGGTTTCCCCCGCCCTCGTCAGTCGCTACAACGGGGGTCACCCCCGCAACGCGCTGACTCGCAAGACTGCCTCGCTCCGATAAAGAAGAATCTAAGGCTTTTTGAATTAAAGGCTGAGTTGAAGGTTGAGGATAATTTGGTAAGGTGAAACCCTGCCGACAGCCAAGGAGAAATAATCGACGACGATTTTGCGGAACTCCAAAATGAGCAGCATTTAAAATCTGATAGTTTTCAGTGACTTGATAGCCATAATTTTTAAACTCTTCAATTATGGTCTGGAGAATTTTTTGGTGTTTGCCAATGGTAATGCCTCGCACATTTTCCATCACAAAAAATTTTGGATTTAAATCCAAAACCAGGCGCAGGAAATGAGACACTAAGGAATTGCGGTCATCGTCAAAATTCCGTTTTCCCATGAGGGAAAAGCCTTGACAGGGAGGTCCTCCAAAGACTACATCAATATCGCGATCGCCAATTGTTGATAATTCCCTAATTTCTCTGCCAGTGATTTCAGTAACGCTTCGGCAAATGGTCGTCCAAAAAGGAAAATTATATTCGTGGACGCTGGCATGAATTGGATCTAATTCTACCGCCGCTAAAACATCAAATCCAGCTTGTTCAAAACCGAGGGTCATTCCTCCCGCACCAGCGAATAAATCTACAGCTATTGGTCGTCGATCATTAGTAGCCATTGTTTACCTCTAGAGGGATCTTTAGAGCCTGTTTTGATTAGCCGAGAACTTTGCTCTATTTTCTCCGCTCAACCTAAGATTTTAGTCTGATTGACCCAAAATTGCGTAGATATAGCAATATTAACTGTGCTTAAGACAATATGAATCGTCAGGGCGAACAGTTGTTCGCCCTGACTGGATTTATCTCGCTCTTAATTTATGAGATGATTAAAGGTTATTAACAGATTGTAAAGAAAAAGGAGCTAGAGTGTGGCAGATATTCAATTTGCTAAAGGCGTAACTGAGGAGGTAGTCCCTAATATTAAGGTTACTCGTTCTAAGACAGGAAATACTGGTACAGCTACCTTTTATTTTGAAGATCCTCAAATTTTGAGTAAGGATAGCACGGAGGAGATTACAGGTATGTATCTAATTGATGATGAAGGAGAAATTGTCAGTCGCGAGGTAAAAGGCAAATTTATTAATGGTGAAGCTAGAGCAATAGAAGCCGTTTTGATTATGAAATCAGAAGAGGAGTTTGAGCGTTTTGTTCGCTTTATGGACAAGTATGCTGAAGAACACGGACTAGGATTGGATAAACAGTAATTTATTCAGGATTTTAGCTAAGAAAGTCCAAATAATTGCTAAAAACTGGGAAAATTTCGCCTTACTAACGAAATTTCCCTTGATTATTTTTAAGGCTATTGCGCTTAATACGCCATGATTCCTCATCCTGATACTGAGAATATAACTTTAAATTGTGCCGTCATTACGGTAAGCGATACTCGCACCAGAGAAACTGACAAAAGTGGTCAGCTAATCCAGCAATTGTTAACAGATGCTGGTTATAAAATAGTAACCTACACCATTGTTAAAGATGAGCCGGAAGATATAAATGATTGGCTCAATAAGTTAGATATTAATTCAGATTTGAAGGTAATTATCTTTAGTGGCGGTACGGGTATTGCACCTAGAGATACAACTTATGATGTAATTAACAACTGGTTGGATAAACTGATTCCTGGTTTTGGTGAGATATTTCGCTATCTAAGCTATCAAGAAATTGGCTCTAGAGCGATCGCATCCCGTGCCGTGGCAGGGATTAAAAATCAAAAGCTAGTCTTTTCGTTGCCTGGATCTGCAAACGCTGTAAAACTCGCAGTTAGCCAACTTATTTTGCCAGAAATAAATCATTTGGTTAGGCAAATTGAGGGCAAAAAATAGTTTAATTTTGAGTTTTGATGAAATCTAACCATATAATCTACGGATTTAAACCAAATTGCGATCGCTCAAGATATCATAACCATCTTTGGTAACCAATACGGTATGCTCAAACTGAGCAGATAAATTATTATCTACGGTAACTACCGTCCAGCGATCGCGCAAGGTTCGAGTATGTCTAGAACCAGCGTTGAGTATTGGTTCTATTGCTAACGTCATTCCTGCTTTTAATTTAACGTTGGGCATCTGCTTAGTGCGATGATTAAATACGGACGGTGCTTCGTGCAGATTTTTGCCTACACCATGTCCTGTATATTCTTCTACTACACTATAACCATTAGCTTTTACATGGTCTTCTACTGCCCCTGCAATATCTAATAGATGATTACCTGCTTTTACCTGTTCGATTCCTTTATATAAAGCTTCCTCAGCAACTTTAATTAGCTTGATAGCATCTTTAGAAACTTTGCCGACGGCAATAGTAATGCAGGAGTCGCCATGAAAGCCATCACAATAAGCACCCGTGTCTACTTTTAAGACATCTCCGCGACGAATTACTTTTTTATGGTTGGGAATACCGTGTACTACTTCGTTGTTAACGCTGGCGCAAATCGAAGCAGGGAAGCCATAATAACCTTTAAAGCTTGGGGTTGCGCCCATCTCACGGATACGTTTTTCGGCATATTCATCTAAATCAGCGGTCGTCATCCCAGGCTTAGTCATTTCTTCGATTTCTTTGAGGACTGTTGCTACAATCCTTGCTGAACGTCGCATTTTCTCTATTTCAGGTTCAGATTTAATCTGAACACCACGAGGGTTACGATTCAGCACAGAAAGACCATTTGATGTAGATGTCTCTTGCTTGGAACTTTTTTTAGATTTAGGAAAGAGAAGATTAGTAATAATATTCATTAAAGACGTTTAATCTGAGTGAGATTGTCATTTAATTTCTTGCACGATCAAAGGTTGAATTTCCTCAGTTAATTTGTCAAGAAACGTAATTTTAGGATTGTACATTAAGTAACGAGCAATCACTCTTTATCTTTTTAGTTTAATCTGTCTTAATCTAAATTTGTATTGCTATTTTTTATAAAAAGAGCTTGATCAATTTTTTAAACGGCAGACATTTACGGGCTGACAGTAGCCTTTCAATCTTGACAGATCGCTTTTAATAGTCTGGTGCAATGAAGGATTCGCTAACTCTACCAGAAAATGCTAGCCAGAAGAATCAATTTTATCGATCACAATTCTCACGGCATCAATGATTACATCTGGCTGATCTATCCATACAAAATGACTGCTTTCACTCGCATTGAGTTGAAAACAATCTGTTGATAAGCTGCACAATTCTACGTGCATTTTTTCCCGCAATTGATTAGCATCTTGTAGGGGGACAAAAATAGTCCAAAAGGATGGTCTGAAGAAAGAATAGGCTTTAATACTAACAATAGGCAGCTTACCAAAATACTTAGCTGTACTAAGCTGGCGCGCACTTTTGTTTAGATTTATCATCTCTCTGCTCATTGTAATCCAGTGTTTTGGACGACAAAAGGAACGTTTTACACAGTTGAGAGAATCCTTAGAAAAGTGGCGTAGTTCAGGCTTTAGCAATTCAAAGACTCTGCACATACTTAGCAATCGAATAATCCCCAGAATTGAGCCTAGAACAGACATCATAAAGCCTGAGATAAAAAAGAGCTTTAGAGCTTGTAACCGAACTGACATCCTCGTGCTAACTTCGCTAATTTATCAATTAGGAAATAGCCTTCTACCCCTCCTAGGCTGTGGTCTAGAACAATCGTTGGGCTATCTGTTCCTATAACTAATAGATGTAGCCGATAGCCTCCTACATCTACTAGTTGACCAGGCGGTGGTTGTTGATCTTCTAGCCAGCTAGCGATCGCTTGATAAAGTGTTGTAGCAAGTAGTAGAAGAATTTTAATTGAGATTAACATCGTTAAACCCTTTATTTTATTTATTCGAGTTCAGCAACTTTCTCTCATTATAGGCAGCATAAATTCCCTGGACATTGTACCAATTGAGAAAAATGCGGGCTACTTGTTCGGCAAGTTGTGGTTGCCCACGGCTAATTAGCCATTGTAATAAAGGTTCAAGAGTACGTTCATTTAACTTTCCCCCTAATGATAATACTGCCCAAAGAAGACGATGTAAAAACGTCATTTGAATCATCATTTTGACATCCAAAGTTGGATGTTTTTGATAAAAAATAACGCCCATTTTTCCTCTTTGAATTTCTTGTTCAATCATCCGAGGAATTTGTTCTAAACTAAAGGCAGGATGCCAATGGTACCCAACAGCTTCAGGACACTTGATTAATTTCAAATTAAGTTTTTTCAAACGTACTCCAAGCTCTAAATCTTCCCAGCCATAAAGTTGAAAACCAGTATCAAATAAGCCTGCTTCTGACAACCATTTACGAGCGATCGCAACATTACCCGTAGCGAAATAGGCTGCGGAAAAATCTGTTATTTTATAAGGTTCAGAAGTAGGATCTTCAAAGTTATTAGTATTAATTACTGCACCATAGGTAAACAGGAGATCTCTTTTAAGTTCTTGTTCTCCTTTGACTAAAGCATTTGCATGGGACTGGAGAAAACTATTAGTAACTACTAAATCACTATCAATAAAAACTATAGTGTCTCCCTGTGCCTTTTCGACCCCTAAATTTCTTGCTGCTGCTGCTCCTTGATGATTTTGCTCAAATATTTTAACGTGAGGAAATTGAGCTTTATTTTCGCTCAACCAACTCAATGTTCGATCCGTTGAACCATCATCAACTAAAACTATTTCATAACCATCAATCTTATTATCAGTAAACTCCTGTTTTTCTAAAGCTATAAGGCTTTTTTGCAGAATCGGTAAACGATTATAGGTGGGAATTACTACACTGATATACATTAATAGTGCTGCTTATTTAAATGAGATATATTGTATCATGATAATTTTTTTGCTGAAGATAACTTCGTCTAACAAGTAACTATTTAAAACTATTAAAATCAAACTAAACTTGCCTAAAATAACTTAAATCATCTTCTCTAATAACATTTTAATTGTGGGTGCATCTTTACTATTAGGATAAATTTTCAGGAAATATTCTAAATCCACAATTGCTTCATGCCAACGATTCATCTGGTAATATAGCAAACCGCGATCGCGTATTTCCAGAGCATTTTCAGGAAATAAATTTAAGATGCCACTTATGATAGCTAAAGCTTTATCTAACTTCTGCTGACGCAAGTAAATAAATTTTAAATTATTGAGCATTCGCGCAAGTACAGCGGTTTGCAGGTTTAAGAGGGACAGTAGCAGCAGTGAGCGAACCAGTTACGCAAATGTTGAGGATTAATTAAATCCATCGCTATTTTTATCAGCAGATCGACCCTTTTGGAAGTCCTGGGAGAAAACTGTCTCAG
>JBBSPC010000204.1:0-6910 GCA_038259125.1 Chroococcales cyanobacterium
AAGAGCTTATGACTTTGTTTCTCAAGAATTGAGAGCAGCAGAAGATCCTGAGTTTGAAACCTTCTACACTAAAAACATCTTGCTCAACGAAGGTCTAAGAGCATGGATGGCATCACAAGACCAACCACATCAAAACTTTGAATTCCCAGAGGAGGTTCTACCACGTGGTAACGCTCTCTAATCCTGCTGTCAGTGGCGCAGGTCGCGACATTAATTCCACTGGCTTTGCCTGGTGGGCGGGCAATGCTCGTTTAATCAATCTTTCCGGTAAGTTACTGGGCGCGCACGTCGCTCACGCTGGCTTAATTGTATTCTGGGCTGGTGCAATGACTATCTATGAAGTTGCACACTATGTTCCTGACAAGCCCATGTATGAACAGGGCATGATCCTCATTCCTCACCTAGCCACATTAGGCTGGGGCGTAGGTCCTGGTGGCGAAGTAATTAATACTTACCCCTATTTCGTAGTTGGTGTTTTACACCTAATCTCTTCCGCTGTTCTTGGTTTAGGCGGTATTTACCATGCACTGCGTGGTCCAGAGAAACTAGAAGAATATTCAAACTTCTTCAGTCAAGACTGGAAAGACAAAAACCAAATGACTAATATCATTGGTTATCACCTAATTCTGCTGGGAATTGGTGCATTGCTATTAGTCTTTAAAGCTATGTTCTTTGGTGGTGTATACGACTCCTGGGCTCCTGGTGGTGGAGATGTTCGTCTCATTACTAACCCTACTCTCAACCCTGCCACAATCTTTGGCTATCTAGCATCTTCTCCTTTTGGTGGCGAAGGCTGGATTGTTGGTGTTGACAACATGGAAGACATCATCGGTGGTCATATATGGGTCGGCTTGATCTGTATTGCTGGCGGTATCTTCCATATTTTGACTAAGCCTTTTGGTTGGGCGCGTCGTGCTTTGATTTGGAATGGCGAGGCTTATCTTTCTTATAGTCTTGCTGCTGTATCCATGATGTCCTTCATCGCTGCTTGCTATATCTGGTTTAATAACACTGCTTATCCTAGTGAGTTTTACGGTCCTACAAATGCCGAAGCTTCTCAAGCACAAGCCTTTACTTTCTTAGCTCGTGACCAACAAATGGGTGCGAACATTGGTTCGTCTCAAGGTCCTACAGGCTTAGGTAAATATCTAATGCGCTCTCCTACTGGTGAAATCATTCTTGGTGGAGAAACAATGCGTTTTTGGGATTTCCGCGGTCCTTGGTTAGAGCCTATGCGTGGTCCTAACGGTATTGACCTCGACAAAATTAGAAATGACATTCAGCCTTGGCAATTACGTCGTGCTGCTGAGTACATGACTCATGCTCCTAATGCTTCAATCAACTCTGTTGGTGGTATTATTACTGAGTCTAACTCGTTTAACTTCGTAAATATTCGTCAGTGGTTGGCTTCATTCCAGTTCGTTATGGCTTTCTTCTTCCTAGTGGGTCACTGGTGGCACGCAGGTAGATCAAGAGCCACTGCTGGTGGTTTTGAAAAAGGTATCGAACGGGAAACCGAACCTACATTATTTATGCCTGACTTAGACTAATCAATTACTGAATTAGTAAACTAAGTAGTTGAAGTATAGTCTATTTAAAAACAAGCCTCTGCAAAATTGCAGAGGCTTGTTTGTCCCTATTATGTCACTTTTTGAATATTAAAATGAAAGGGTAAAAGGTAGTCCTAATTAATTAAAAAAACCACAGTTAATTATTTAACTGTGGTTAACAAAATGATCCATAAATAATAAAATACTCAAAAGCTACTTTCTTAGAAAGTAAAAGTTGTTCTAAGAACGCCGATTATGGCATCATCATCTGTATCGTTGCCGTTAGGATTGATTATATAAACCACACCTGGAGTAACAGAGATGTTGTCATTGAATTGGTATTTGTACAAACCTTCAAGGTGAATAGGATTGCTTTCATCTCCTGCATAAGGTTCTACACCAGCAAATAGAGCAGCTAAGTTACCTTCTTTGCCGAAATCGGGCAATGATAATCCAGCACCGTAAGACCATATATCATTATTACCGTTACCAGCAGCTTCTTTAACATTACTATACATACCAAAACCATTTAGGGCAAGCTTGTCTCCCAGTTGATATGCAGCCTCTACACCGTAGGAGTTAGCAGCAACTCTAACACCATCGCCAAAAGGCTGTCTTGCTAAAGCAGTACCAACGCCTAAGTCATAGATAGTGTTATCAGTTGCACCAAACTGACCTAAGGCATAAGTTCCAGCTATTTGTAGTTTTTCATCTAACAGACTAAGAGTAACCTGACCTAGAGCAGAATATTCTTCGTTGAATAAGCCACCATCTTCAGCTTCGATTGGATTAGCCGAATCTCCACCAAAGTAGCCAGCACTGACGGTAACAAAATCTGTAGGTTTAAAGTTAAAACCAACACCACCGCCAGAAGGTAAACCGATTTTATAGATAGGGCTAGACTCAGCAAAGCTGGAAAGAGAACCAGTAGCACCAGTAAAGGAGTCTAAATAAGGGCTGAGAGAAGGCACAAAGTCAACCCATAGAGGGAAAGCAGCAGGCAGGTAAACATCGATTTTCTTACCGAGGGGAAAATAGTAAGCCAACCAGCCGATAGCAATATCGTTACCGCTGTCAGCAGTCTGATAAGTTAAAGCACCGGTTTGAAGATCGATAGGATCTCCGTTTCCGTCTTTAGTTTGAAAACTAAACCCAGCGTTTGAGGCATCAAGACGAGTGTATAGAGCATCTTCTCCAAAGAAACTAGATACAAAAGCTAAACGTATCCTGTCTTGAAATACTGTTTTGTTAGAATCAGTGTCGTTAAATTGATTGCTGATACCAAAAACGGCTTCTCCTTCTAATTTGGTAGTAGTAGAAAACTGATTATCTTCTAAAGTAGCAGTGCGACTTTCAAGTTCGTCAACCCGACCACCTAAGGTAGCTAATTCGGCTTCAAACTCTTGTTGAAGACGATTGATAGTATCAAGGTCTTCTTGACTTACCGATCCTTGAGAAGCAATCAAACGTTCGATTTGGTTTAAGCAAGAGTTTAGACCAGCAGCAAACTCATAACGAGTTAGAGGTTGATTACCACGGTAGGTTTGGTTTGGATAACCAACAATACAGCCATAACGATCAACTAAGCTACGTAAAGCTTCATAAGCCCAATCTGTGGGAGAAACATCTCTTAACTGATTAACGTTAGTTACCTGATTACGAGGATTGGTCTTCCCTTCTTGACTATAGTTATTGATTTGATTTAGCAATTGGGTATTGTCTTCTACTTCTGAAACTGATTCAGCAGAGGCTGATAACTCACAGCCTAATACCAAAGCTATTACTGCTGGAGATGCCAACAACAAATTACGTAATATTTTCAACATTTTCCTCACACCTAAAAAAATAATCGCTTTTTGGCGATCGCCTCAATACTAAACCAATATTTTCAGTTTTGGTATTAAAATTCACTAACAAAATTAGCAACTATATCTTAGTCATTGTGTATCTTGGGATACGCTTTTGTGAAATTTTTATCAATATTTGTAATTGTCAAGACATAGCTTCTGGCTATGGTTAAAGCAGATTTAAAGATCGAGCAAATAAATTTAACTATTTACCCAGTTAACTAAAGTCCTCACAGGAAAACCCGTTGCCCCTTTATTATTGACCCCACTAGGAGAATCTGCCCAAACTGGTCCTGCTACATCTAAATGCATCCAAGGTGTATCTTTGATAAATTGTTTGAGGAACAAAGCAGCAGTAATTGAACCACCAGGACGGGGTCCAGTATTTTTCATGTCAGCAATCTCTGACTTCAAACCTTCAAAATACTTTTCTTCCATTGGTAGCTGCCAAAACTTTTCTCCTGCTAACTCCGCAGCGTTTTTCATTTCTGTAGCTAAAGTATCGTCAGTACTCCACAATCCAGCAATATTGTTACCCAAAGCCACAATACAAGCTCCTGTCAGAGTCGCTAAATCGACGATCGCATCTACCTCTAATTTTTCTGCATACACTAAAGCATCTGCCAAAGTAAGTCTACCCTCTGCGTCGGTATTGTTAACTTCAATAGTTTTACCATTTGAGGCTTTAAGAATGTCTCCTGGGTGCATTGCCTTACCGCTAATCATGTTTTCTGTAGCAGCACAGATAAAGTGAACTTCCACATCAGGCTTAAGTCTGGCAATCGCTTTTGCTGCACCAAGCGTAGCTGCACCACCACCCATATCCATTTTCATGGTTTCAATGCCGCTACCGCTGGGCTTAAGGTTTAGACCACCAGAATCAAAGGTTACACTTTTACCGACAATGGCTACTTTACGTTTAGCTGTGCCTTGGGGTTTATAAGTCAGATGGATAAACTTGGGGGGTATATCTGAAGCTTGTCCGACTCCTAAGTACGCACCCATGCCCTGCTCAAATTTTTCACAATCAGCCTGTTCTAAGATTTTTATTTCCAAGCCAAACTCTTCGGCTAACTGTTGTGCCTTTTGAGCCATGGTTACAGGAGTAACTTCGTTAGCAGGGGCGTTTACTAATTCTCTGGCAAAAATTACACCATCAGCAATGATTTGAGCATTAGCGATCGCTTGTTCTTGTCCTGTCAAACCAATTAGATCGATTGTTTCTAATTTGGGTTTTTTGTCTTCAGGTTCAGATTTGAAGCGATTATCTTGATGAAGAGCGAGAATAATTGCTTCAGTAATACTTTGAGCGATATCTTCTGCTGATTCTGAGCCATTAGGCAAACTGATTCCTAGAGTTTTTTCTTTAGTTGCCAGACGGGCGATCGCTGCTGCTGCACTACGGCAGCTATCCAATTTTAAATCCTCGGCTTTACCTAAGCCAATTAAAGCAATTTTACGCACGGGATTTTTGCCCCCAACACGACTTACGGCAGTAGTATTCGCTTTTCCCTCAAATTCTTCGTCAGCAATCAATTCAGAAACTGTAGCTGCCAATTTCTCATCTAACTTAGCTAAGTCTCCTGAGAGCTTTGTTTCACCTTCTAAGATACCAACTGCTAGCAAGTCGCCAGTCCAGTCTAATAATGCTGTATTGGTTGCTTTGATCTGCATCCTGTTTAAATCAATCCTTTATCTAAACTAACTATATTTCAGTTTATCTATATTGCGATTAGCTTTGCTAGTGTAAGTTATGACAATTAAACCGAATTCAAGCAACTTTGCCGATCGCTAAGGTCATTGAGCATATAGAGAAAAACAGATTAACAAGAGTGTTTTTACCGTTGCCGATTCTTTTTTTTGGAGACTAAAATTAACAATATAAAAAACACAATTATGATTGTGCATTCAAAAAAATATTTAATAATTGGACTATTTTTTTAGACAATTATGAATCAACCTTTGTCCTCTAATTCTTCAGTCTCGAATCAAAATCATAAGCAACCTTTAGGTCAGCTTTTAAATGAAGCTGGTTTAATTTCGGCTCAACAAGTTGAAACTGCTTTACAGGATCAATTTAAAAGTCCCAATCTTAAAATTGGCGAAATTATGGCTTTAAGAGGTTGGATTAAACAAGAAACTGCCGACTTTTTTGTTGAGGAATGGTATGAACTAGTAGTCCAAGAACAAAAATATCCTCTCGTTTACTATTTTAAAAAAGCTGCACTCTTAAGCAAAGAACAAATTAACTATATTTTAGAAGAGCAAACTAATAAAGAAGAAAAAGTTCGTTTTCATCACTTAGCAGTTAGAATGGGTTTTGTTAAGCAACAAACAGTCGATTTCTTGGTTAAAAATCTACTGATTCCTGGTCGAAACAATAGGTCACCCCGTAAATCTTTTGCTACTCCTTACGAGCTACTAAAAAATTACATCAGAGGAGAAACTAATTTTCAAAGATCGGAATTTAAAAAAATAAAGCTAAATAATGTAACTCTTAAAGGAGTCAATCTTAATCATTCCAATTTGACAGGTGCAGAATTAAAGCAGGCTAATTTAAGTAATTCGTCTTTAAAACTAGTTAATTTAACCGACGCTAATTTGGAAAAAGCAATTCTGAAGGAAGTAGATTTTGAAGGAGCTTGTTTGCATCATGTTAATTTGACCGATGCTCATTTAGAAGGGTCTAATTTTCAGCAAGCAAATTTGAGAGAAGCAGATCTAAGACACGGTTATTTTGTTAACGTCTGCTTTCAAGGTGCGGATTTACGCAATGCCAAACTTCAAGGTGCCAATTTTAAAGGTGCATCCTACAATTCTGAAACTTTTTTCGATC
Source organism: Chroococcales cyanobacterium (assembly GCA_038259125.1). Classification (GTDB taxonomy): domain Bacteria; phylum Cyanobacteriota; class Cyanobacteriia; order Cyanobacteriales; family Xenococcaceae; genus Waterburya. Next base: position 6,234 of record JBBSPC010000204.1, read on the forward strand.
CTGGATTTATACCTTCTAATATGGGAATGAGACTAATTTAATTTACTTTAGATAAATTAATTGTCAGCTATACATTTGAATATCTAAGTCTGGACGTAAATTTTGTGCCTGTCGCAAATAACGATGAACCATTGCCGATTGAGCATGAAGAGTATTAACTTGAATTAAAATCCTGATGCAATATTCTAAGCTGCCTTTTACTTTCATTTGGTGCAGATCTATTAGCGGAACATGATTCCAACCAGGACGTTTCCTGGCAGCAGCAGCAGGAAACATAGTGTCTAGATCGGCAGTGGTAGTAAAAAAGACGCAAACTATATCTTCTGCTTGAAATTGATTGTGCGCCTCAATTTCATCTAATAGTTCATTGACTGCCTCGGCGATCGCTCTTGGTGTATTTTCAGCTACTGTCGTTGCCCCCCTGATGCCTCGTACTTTCCACTCCACTGTTTTTCTCCCCTAAATTGATGAATTAGTTTTTAAACGCTTCAAATATTTAACACCACATTAATTATTGCAGAGATGACTTAATCGGTTCATGATATGAGTCTAATTCAAGTACAAAGGCTTGATTCTCAAGGTTTTACCAAAAAGCGTCGTCCCTTATGGCTGGTCTGGGTTGGAGAAAAATTTTTAGAGTTAAAATACATTTGGAGTCAGTATGCTCGTCGCTTTGG
>JBBSPC010000205.1:0-6720 GCA_038259125.1 Chroococcales cyanobacterium
AAGAACATTTAATTGCTAGCAAAGCCAGGGTAGTGCAGGAATTGGAAATTATCAACCAGGCTGAAATTACATCTATTTAAATAACACAATGACAACAACAGTATCAGGTATCAAGCGGGTTTTTATCTGTGGTTCAGCTTTGAAAGGGCAACCAGACCATCAAAATCTCCAGTCGGCGAAGTTGATCAAAACTACTAAAACCCTTCCTCAATATCGCCTTCATGCAGCAGAAGACGGCTGGCATCCTGCTATTTATGCTACCGAAACAGGGGGAATTGGCATTCCTGGGGAGATTTATGAAATGACAACCAAACAGTATGAATATCTGCTAGAAAACGAACCTCCCCATATGTATCCTGATACGGTAAATCTTGAAGGAGAGGAAACAGCGATCGCCATGCTTTATCCCCAAGAGTTAATTGAGAAGCATAACTGGCCCGATATTTCCGATCTTGGTGGCTGGGCGGCTTATAAACAATTATCAATTAGCAATGAATAATCGCCAGTAATGGTAATGAAAATACGCCAATTTGCCAACAGGTGCAGCTAGACGCGGTAATCAATCATCTTCTGAGTGTGCAAATAAATGTTCGTGCAACATTTATTTGCCACAGATGTAACTAAATTAGCACGCGATCGCGCCGTCGAGCTTGGTTGGATTTAGTAAAAGCTCTTATTTTCTTGATGACAGTTCTAAATCTAACTGGATCAAAGTCTGTAACAACACATTTGCACCCTGGGTACATTGTTCGGGGGAGGTGTATTCATCAGCATCATGAGAAACTCCCATTTTGCTGGGAACAAAGATCATGCCCATATCGGTAATTTGAGCTAATTCTTGAGCATCGTGGCTGGCACGGCTAGGCAAATAAGTATTACTTAAATTGAGATTCTCACAGCTTAAGGTGATCGCTCTTTGAATATAAGGTTCGGCTAAAGCTGGTTCGTTGTCAAGACAGGGATTAAGTCTAATTTGGGTATTAGTAGCAACGGCAATTTCTTCTAGATGGATGCGTAGCTGTTCTAGTAGACTATCTATATGCAGACTAGATAAGTCGCGAATATCTAGGCTCATCTCTACCCAGCCAGGGACAACATTCGCAGCATTTGGTAGCACGTCCATTTTGCCAACAGTAGCTACCTGTTGACCAGGAGTATTGCCAATTTGATTTACCGCTAAAACTACCCGAGAAGCAGCAACTAAAGCATCACAGCGCATTTGCATCGGCGTTGTTCCAGCATGATTGGCACTACCTTTAACAGTGATATTAAAGCGTCTTTGTCCGACTATACCTTTAACTACGCCGATTTGTTTGCCCATAGACTCTAAGACAGGTCCTTGTTCTACATGAAGTTCGACGAATGCAGCTATATCTTGGTTATTACGACGAGCTTGATTAATATTATCCCAGTTACCACCAACTCTAGTTAAACAGGTTTGAATATCTGTGCCATCAGGACGACGATAGTATCCAGCATCTTGAATTATTCTACCTGAGATTGCCTTGGAACCAATCATACTGCCTTCTTCATCAGTAAAGACAATTACTTCTATTGAGCGATCAAGCCTAATCTGATTTTCCTGAAGCACTCGCACGACTTCTAACCCTGCTAAGACACCGTAAGCACCATCATAATGTCCACCACAGGGAACAGTATCAATATGCGAACCCGTGGCTAAAGCTGGTGCATTAATATTTTTCCCAAGATATCTACCAATAACATTGCCTGCTGCATCAATGTTTACCTGCATCTTAAGCTTCTTCATCGAGTGCTGAACTAGATTTCGAGCTTCAATGTCTTTTTGGCTATAGGCAATACGTTTTACTCCACCATTACTGAGTTTGCCAATTTCAGCTAACTTGGCAATACTTTGATTCAGGCGATCACCATTTACTAGTAGTTGAGCCGTAGTTGTGGATTTCATAGATAAAGCAGAAAAAGGTAAATAAGTATACTGTATACAGTTGCTCTAACCTATCATATTGTTTGGTAATAAGAAGACAACTAGTATACTGCTCAAAACTAGTAGACAGGGTAAATTGATTTAGGCGATCGCTCTGTATACTTTTAACCAATCGCATATTTAATTAAAATAGATAAAAAGCTGTCTATATTTGCAGTAAAAAAAGTCTGACAAAATTTGGTCAATTTAAAACAATTATATTCTTAAGTCAAATTACAGTTAAAAAATTCCAGAAAACAAAATATTAGTATCTCCGTGCTTTATTTAAGTATCTAAATTACTGTTGCTTGCATATATGTCAATTAAGAATTGTCATGAGTTAATTTTTAGATGTTAAGAAAAAATATTCCAGGGGAATAATTAAAATACCACCTCACACTCATCTCACTGATTAACTAATATGCAACAATCATTTAATTACAAGAGTTTTTTATTGATTAGTGTTGGTTTGGTATTAACCGTAGGCTGTAAATCTCAAGCTCTGATATTTCAAAAAGATCCCCAGACTAATAACTCATTAGATTCTTCGCATAATCAGCAAACTTTCACTGCCAGATCTGTAGTTGATTTTCATAATTCTTCAGAAGATACTCGTAATAGTTTTTTATTAGCAGCAAATTTAATTGATCGCCAACAGGGCAAAGAAGCATTAGCAAAACTACAGGGATTGGAGCGAGAATATCCTTTACTCGCTGCTTATGTTTTGCTTTCTCAAGGAAAGGCTTATGAGCTAGAACAAAATCAACCCCAAGCAATAACAACCTGGCAGACATTAGCTGATAAATATCCTAATTCTCCCGCCACAGCAGAAGCACTGTATCTATTGGGTAAATCAAATCCTGCTTACTGGCAACAGGCGATCGCCAAATTTCCCGCTCATCCTCGTACCCAGGAAATAATCCGCCAGCAGTTAAGTCAAAATCCCAATCAGCCTAAGTTAATGGCAATTTTGGTCAAATATGCCCCCGATGCCCCTGGGGTAGACAAAATAAGAGATCGTTTAGTCACAGAATATGCGGCTCGGTTAACTCCTCAAGATTGGGAAGCGATCGCCCATAGCTACTGGGCAGAATGGGACTACGGTAAAGCAGGTAAAGCTTACGCTAAATCCCTTAATACTTCCCGTAACCTCTATCGTGCTGCTAGAGGATATGATATTGATAATGATAAAGCTACGGCAAAACAATATTATCTACAGCTAATTAAGCAATACCCAAATAGTTCAGACACGGGTTTAGGTTTGCGTCGTTTAGCGATGATGGTCAGTCAAAAAGAAGGTTTGGCTTATCTTAATATGGCAATTGAGAGATTTCCTGAACAAGCACCAGAAGCACTATTGGAAAAAGCCGAATTTTTGGACGCGCTCAAAAGTCCACAATCTGCCAGCCAAGCCCTGCAAACCCTTTTAGTTAAATATCAACATTCCGAAGCTGCTGCGGAATACCGTTGGAATTTTGCCAACAAAAAAGCTGAAGCTGGAGATTTAATTACAGCCTGGCAATGGGCGCAACCTATTGTGATAGACAATCCTGACAGCCCCATTGCACCCAAAGCAGGTTTTTGGATTGCCAAGTGGGCAGCAAAGCTCAATCGTCCTCAAGACGCAACCAAGGCTTATCAATCTGTTTTAGCTCGTTTTCCTCGCTCATATTATGCTTGGCGATCTGCGGTGGCTTTAGGTTGGGATGTAGGAGACTTTACCACCGTGCGCCACAAAGTGCCTGAAGTAGTCAAGGTAAATCGTATTATTCCTCCAGGAGGTTCAGAAACCTTTCAAGAACTATACAAACTGGGTTTAGAACCAGAAGCTTGGGCGCAATTTCAGACAGAAGTTAGCGGTAAAACTGAGTTGACTATCGCTGATGAATTTACCCATGGTTTACTCGAACTACATCAAGGGAAAAATCTGCGAGGTATCAATCAAATTTGGGATTTAAAGGATAGAAATAAACCAGAAGACAAACAACAGTGGCATCAGCTACGACAAACCCCTGAATATTGGCAGGCTTTATATCCGTTTCCCTTTGAATCAACAATTCTTAAGTGGTCTAAAAATCGTGGGCTTAATCCTCTATTGGTAACTTCTTTGATTCGTCAAGAATCCCGTTTTGAACCAGAAATTGAGTCGACCGCAGGGGCATTAGGCTTAATGCAGGTAATTCCCTCTACAGCCAAAACCACAGCCAAGGATATTGGCTTAACTAGCTACTCTATGACCAACCCCGAAGATAACGTCAACATTGGCACTTACTATCTCGATTTTACCCATAAAAAATACGGCAATAACTCTATGCTGGCAGTTGCTAGCTACAACGCCGGACCAAATGCAGTAACAAAATGGGTTAATCGCTATGGTTTGAAAGATGAGGACGAATTTGTAGAGAAGATTCCTTACTCAGAAACCAAAGGCTATGTAGAATCTGTATTTGAAAATTATTGGAACTATATGCTGCTTTATAATCCAGAAGTAGGAAAATTATTCGAGAATTTACCTACTGAATAACTGGTAAATTTGAATTGATAAACTTTGATAAGATCTAAGATTATCTTTACATACCCATCCCGCCAATGAAATCCGATTACTTGGAGAGGATTCTCAACGCCCGCGTTTATGATGTGGCTCAAGAATCACCTCTAGAATATGCTCCTAATCTTTCTACTAGACTGCAAAATAAACTACTTTTGAAGCGAGAAGATATGCAGTCTGTATTTTCTTTTAAGCTGCGGGGTGCATACAATAAAATGGCGCAATTATCTACTGATATTTTACAACAGGGAGTGATTGCAGCTTCGGCAGGAAATCATGCTCAAGGGGTTGCATTAGCTGCCAAACAACTGGGGACAACGGCTATTATTGTTATGCCTGTTACTACTCCTCAAGTAAAGATAGATGCAGTAATTGCCCGTGACGCGAATGTGGTTTTGCATGGGGATACTTATGATGATGCTTGCGCCTATGCTAAACAACTGTGTGCCGAGAAAGGTTTGACTTTTATTCATCCTTTTGATGATCCTGATGTGATAGCAGGACAAGGAACAATCGGCATGGAAATTTTACGGCAGTATCAACAGCCGATTCATGCTATTTTTGTAGCGATCGGTGGTGGAGGCTTAATTGGCGGAATTTCGGCATACATTAAGCGATTACGCCCGGAAATCAAGATAATTGGCGTTGAACCCGTTGATGCCGATGCTATGTCTCAATCTTTAAAGGCTGGTTATCGGGTATGTTTGCCCAAAGTTGGTTTATTTGCCGATGGTGTGGCGGTAAGGGAAGTGGGCGCGGAAACATTTCGCCTATGTCAGGATTATGTAGACGAGATTATTTTGGTAAGTACGGATGATACCTGTGCTGCGATCAAAGATGTGTTTGAGGATACTCGTTCTATTTTAGAACCAGCAGGAGCATTGGCGATCGCCGGAGCAAAAGCTTATGTAGAAAGAGAAAACATCACAGGAGAAACTCTAGTGGCGATCGCCTGCGGGGCAAATATGAACTTCGATCGTCTCCGTTTTGTCTCAGAAAGAGCAGAAATTGGCGAACGACGAGAAGCCATCTTTGCCGTCACTATCCCCGAAGAAAGAGGCAGTTTCCGTCGGTTTTGTGAGTGTATTGGCAAGCGTAATCTAACTGAATTTAACTATCGTATTGCCGACGATAGCAAAGCTAATATCTTTGTGGGGGTACAAATTCAAAACCGCGCTGACGCAGCAGAAATTGTCGCAGTTTTTGAGACACAAGCATTTAAAACAATCGATCTGACGGATGACGAACTGGCTAAGATGCACCTGCGTCACATGGTAGGCGGGCGATCGCCTTTAGCAGAAAACGAGCTGTTATATCGCTTTGAGTTTCCTGAACGTCCAGGGGCATTAGTCAAGTTCCTTAGCTGTATGAGTCCTAACTGGAATATCAGTTTATTTCACTACCGTAATAATGGTGCTGACTACGGACGTATCGCCGTAGGTATGCAGGTTCCGCCTGATGAAATGCCAGAGTGGCAAAAGTTTCTCAATTCCCTAGGTTATCGTTATTGGGATGAAAGCACCAACCCTTCTTATAAGCTATTTCTCAGTTAACTATTTTTAACCAGTAATCAGTAACAGACATATCCAGTAAGAGCAGTAACGTAATAAGAACAATTCGCCTATAGATAAAAGACTGTTCCGACTGTTCTAACTGCCCTAACTGTTTAATCAGTAATCATTCTCGTTGCTCAAATTTCACTGGTTTATAGCTATCAGTAGGTTTAATCGGCTCTATTTTACTGGGGTCTTGATTTATACAGCCTTCTTTTTGATCGGCAACATATTTACAGACTCTTGCCCAGAGTTTAGTGCGATCGCCTGGCTTCCCACTACTAAAGATTACTTCGCGATCATTTTTGATTTGAACTTGGCAAACTGGACAGACTTCAACTTTGTCTGAGGACATAAACCCTCCTAAATAAATATTTTTCTCATCATAATATTTAAACCGTAGCTAATAATACTAATTAAGAAATTTAGCGATCGCTGAAAATAACTACAAACTTTCTTACTTATTACTTAAGTATGAGTTTGCCCTGTGGCGAACTACCAGTCTTTAAGCAGAGTTTTGTCTTTCTGCCCGTTTACGTTTTTCGATAATTGTCATAGTAATTAGGGCAATAATGGTTAAAGGTATAACTATAAAAAGCATAATATTGGTATATACAGGTAAAGCTTTGTGATTAAGAGCATCTAAAATAAGATAAGCATTATAAGCTAGGTAA
>JBBSPC010000206.1:0-6716 GCA_038259125.1 Chroococcales cyanobacterium
AGACGACAAGTTTCAATCACACTTAGCAGGGAACTGTAAGCCAAACTTCCCTCGGATGTACGAGTTCCAAAACCAATGTTGCGGGCAATTACAGCATGGCGTAAAGCGCGCTCTGCTTCATTATTGGTTGGGGGTAATTCACTGTAGTTTAGACTCGCCGTTTAGTAGAAACAAGCTCTGGAGAGCTTCGACGTGCTTTGCACGGCGGAGTGCCGTAGGCACTCATTGGACAACTGAGCGAACGTTTTCACCTGCAAAGTGTTAGAGCTAGAGATTTGTAGCATTTGACTAACCGTATTAATCGCGACTCTTTTCATCCCCTCCGTTTTGAGCAGATCATTTCTGACTAAATAAAAAAGTTGCACACGCCTTTAATAGATAATCTTCAGTTACTCCATAAACATTGTCACGATGTTAAGACAAAAACGGACTTATTAACGATCAAACGTTATAAATTCCGCCAAGGATGGGAAAAAGTTTATAAAAGATTCCAAATACAATTTGAGGACTCAAATTGTATTTGGGATAACGACCTCCCCACCTTAGTCTGAGTGGTATTTATAACCAGAACCTAATTAGAGAGGAGCGGTATGAGGTGAAAGTCTCACGTACCGTTCTGAAGACGAGTCTCCTCGGTGACGAAGCGACTTAGTTTAACATTTCATTCTCTTGTGTCGTCTATTTTCAAGACAGGTCTAATCCACTAAACTCAATCAAACCTTTGTTTTTTCTAACATTAACTTAGAACGTCTAATGTCTTCGGGAATAGATACGGGATAGTCGCCTGTAAAACAAGCTGAACAGAAATTTTCGGTGTTTTCTTGAGTTGCTTCAAGCATTCCTTCCCAGGTTAGATAAGCTAGGGTATCTACACCAATACGTTCTTCAATTTCTTTGACAGATTTGGTTGCAGCAATAAGCTGATTCTGATTATCTGTATCAATGCCATAAAAACAAGGGTGAGTCACGGGCGGAGAAGAGATTCTCATGTGGACTTCAGTTGCTCCCGCGTCTCTAAGAGTTTTGACAATTTTCTTGCTGGTTGTACCTCGGACGATAGAATCATCCACAATAATAATTCTTTTACCTTGTAAAGCATCTTTGAGAGTATTTAGCTTCATACGGATGCCAGCCTCGCGCATACTTTGGGTAGGCTGGATAAAGGTACGCCCCACATAGCGATTCTTAATCAATCCCTCGCCATAAGTAAGCCCAGATTCACGGGAAAAACCGATCGCTGCTGGAATACCTGAATCAGGGACACCAATAACTAAATCGGCATCTACAAAGGATTCTTTTGCTAACTGTCTGCCTAAGCGAATACGGTAGCTATAGAGAGTTTCATCGTGCATCACGCTATCAGGACGAGCGAAATAAATCATTTCAAAGATACAAAGCTTTTTCTCCACCTCTTCTGCCCAATCAACTGATTTTAAACCAGATTCTGTAATCCAAACTAATTCTCCAGGATTTACGTCTCGCACGTATTCCGCACCGATAATATCTAAACCACAGGTTTCAGAGGATAGTACATAACGTTTACTTGCGCCCTCTTCCCCTGATAGAATCCCAATTACCAAAGGACGAATCCCATTGCGATCGCGTGCGCCCATTAAGCCAGCAGGAGTGGCAATAGTCAAGCTGTATGCGCCGGTACATAGTTTAAAGGCACTAATAGCAGCCTGTAACCAATCTTTGCCGTTGCCAACCTCATCAGCCAAGGTTAAAGCAATCATTTCTGAGTCGGTAGAGGTAATGAAGTTGGCATTTCTCTCGCTCAAGTGCTTTCTAAGCTCTACAGCGTTGACTAAATTACCATTATGAGCCAAAGCTAACTTGCCCAGTCTAGTATCTAAGACAACGGGTTGAGCATTCTCTTTTAAGCTAGAACCTGTAGTTGAATAGCGAGTATGACCAATCGCAATTTCGCCAGGTAGCTGCTCTAAAATCTCTTCATTAAATACTTGAGATACCAAGCCCATGTCTTTATGACAGTAAATATCTCCTTTATTCAAGGTAGCGATTCCTGCCGACTCCTGCCCCCGATGCTGTAGAGCATACAAACCAAAATAGGTAAGTTTAGCCACTTCTAATGCTTTATCTGGGGCATATACCCCAAAAACACCACAGGCTTCTTCTGGTTTGTCTTCACTCTGACTACTCATTAGAGAATCTTCTGTCCAATCGAAAGACTGTTGTGGCATCATGCTCTTGACTTGCTCCTATTTGGCGGTAATAAGTATTTAAAATGGTTGTTGATGCTTGTCACATCTTTTAGCCTGACCGCTTTGAGAAATAATTGTATTAGGGTGTAAGTTCTAAATTTTAGAACAATTGACTTTTCTAGATTAAGAAACTTTAACCAGAAATAGAACTGTCTGAATTCCCAGAAAGCTATGTTTTTGAGATAATTTGTTAAAAGATTTAAAGTTCAAATCCTTCAAGCTAGAATTAAGAAACCAACCTGTTTTCTATTGCTAGTTCCCAGGTAGTAGATAGTATAGCTATCTTAACATTAATTAACGTAAGATTATCATCAGTTAAAATGTTCAAATCCGAATTAGATTGATTTACCACCCCAATCTTTGTCCAGCGATCGCGCAAATTATCAGTCAAATATGCCTCCCAAGCCTTAACCATCTTAGGGTTAACCGATACTACAATTTGGCTAGCAACTTCGCCAAATAGCACCTCATCCAAGCGTTGGGAATCAGACACAGCAACACTAACAGTCGCACCTAAGTTCTTGCCAATACAGGCTTCTGCCAAGGCAACTGCCAATCCACCTTCTGTTAGATCGTGAGCCGAGCAAATCCATTTCTGGCGTATCCCATGACGACAAGCGGCTTGAACACTGCGCTCTAGTTCAAAATCAACCACTGGAGGTCTTCCTGCTACCGTGTTGTGAATTGCAGCCAGATATTCTGATGCGCCTAAAGTTGGTTGAGAATTGCCGAGTAAGTAAATAAGATCGCCTTCGTGTTGCCAAGCTTGCCCGCAAATTTTAGTGAGATCGGGAATTAAACCCACCATACCAATTACGGGAGTGGGATATATAGGCTGGGGATTTCCCTGAGAATCAAGTGTCTCATTGTAAAGAGAAACGTTTCCGCCAGTAACGGGAGTAGACATTTCTCGACAGGCATCCGCTACACCATGACAGGCGTTAGCTAGCTGCCAATAACCTACGGGTTTTTCTGGACTGCCAAAGTTGAGATTATCTGTAACTGCTATGGGTTCTGCTCCCACGCAGCTTAAATTGCGGGCAGCTTCGGCAACGGCAGCTTTTGCCCCTTCATAGGGATCTAAATATACATAACGGGGATTGCAGTCGGTAGTTGCAGCTATGCCAATAGTGCATTTTTCTGGTTTGGCATCCAGGGAACGAATTCTAATTACTGCTGCGTCTGCACCGCCTGGCAAAAGAATCGTATTATTTTGTACCTGATGGTCATATTGACGATACACCCATTGCTTAGAGGCGATAGTGGGTGTATCTAGCAGTTGCAGTAGAATTTCGTTCCAGGTTTTATATGTTCCCTGTACGTCTATACCCTGATAGTCGCACCCAGGTAAGCTGTCAGCAGTCCATTTGACAGCTTGTTTGGCATAAGCAGGAGGTTCAGTTAGTAATTCTCGTTTATAGATCGGGGTGTCATCAGCTAAAGCAGTAGCGGTAACTTCGGCGGCTATAGTCCCTTGATATAAAATTCTAACTACTGGCTCTTCTATTACCAAACCTGCAACTACCGCCTGAAGTCCCCAACGATGGAAAATATCAATTAACTCTTGTTCTCGTCCTTTTTCGGCTACAAACAGCATTCTTTCCTGAGATTCTGAAAGTAAATACTCGTAGGCAGTCATTCCTGTTTCTCTAGCAGGGATTTTATCCAAATCCAATTCAATGCCCACACCGCCTTTATCTGCCATTTCCGAAGTCGAACAGGTTAATCCTGCTGCACCCATATCCTGTGCTGCCACCACCGCACCTGTTTTAAAAGCTTCTAAACAAGCTTCGACTAAAGACTTTTCTAAAAAAGGATCCCCTACTTGTACGGCAGGGCGGTCATCCAGAGAATTGTCAGTTAATTCAGAACTGGCAAAACTCGCTCCTCCCATGCCATCTCGTCCAGTAGTTGAACCAACATACAAAACAGGATTACCAATGCCTGATGCCCCAGATTTGACAATCTCCTCGGTTTCCATCAAGCCTAATGCCATAGCGTTGACTAAAGGGTTACCTGTATAAGCTCGATCAAAATAGATCTCTCCGCCTACCGTCGGCACGCCGATGCAGTTGCCATAGTGAGATATACCTTCAACCACACCTTGAAATATACGTTTAGTGCGAGCATCTTCTAAATTACCAAAGCGCAGAGAATTGAGAATAGCAATGGGACGCGCCCCCATAGTAAAGATGTCTCGGAGAATTCCGCCTACTCCTGTGGCTGCGCCCTGAAAAGGTTCTACAGCAGAGGGATGATTATGAGACTCAATTTTAAAAGCTAGCTGTAAACCATTACCGAGATCTACTACTCCTGCATTTTCTCCTGGACCAACTAAAACTCTTTCGCCTGTTGTGGGAAACTGGCTTAACAATGGTCGAGAATTTTTATAGCAGCAGTGTTCTGACCACATGACCCCAAACATTCCTAATTCTGCTTTGTTGGGATGACGACCTAAGCGATTGACAATTTCTTGGTATTCTTCTGGTTTGATTCCCTCAGCAGCGATTTCGCCCGTACTAAAAGGAGCAGATTCAATCTCAGACATAAATATCTTTAGACTAATGGCACAGGGTTAATTGTATCTAGATCTCGGTACGGTGATCGATATTTTTTACAGCTTTGCTAGTCGAGATTTAGTTTTGATCACCTGACTAGAGTATTTATAAAGTGTACATCACTTACATTCTGCTTAAGTAAATCTGATTCTGTATCTGTTGGCTTTGATATTTATAGAAACCTTGCCAATGCCTAGATTTTGCCTAGAAAAACCAATCATTGATGTAGAAATATGTTACTCTAATGAAGTTGATAAGATATTAGAACGTATTTATGTTGTTGTAAGCCTTATTAATCACGGGATGTAGCGCAGCTTGGTAGCGCGCCTGCTTTGGGAGCAGGATGTCGCAGGTTTCAACTCTTACTAATTGGTGCTTTCAAGGTGCATAAAATAATCATCGCACCAATTCCACACCAAATACATTATTTTACTTAAGGTTTACAACACTGAAATTATCAAGCCATATCTGACATTTTCTTAGCCATAGATGGAATTTCCTTAATTGTTGAAGGAATTATATTTAGATGTTTCCATCTTCTGCCTGACTTGATTTCAGTAATAGTGCTTCTAGCAACACTAAATTTGGTAGCAATCTCTTTATGAGTTAAATTACCTGCTGCTAGTAAGCGTTTAATTTCAATCACTTTTCGGGTTTTAACTTCCGCTTGTAGTTCTTGTTTCTAACGGCTTCTAATGATATAGCCCGTCTTAATCTAGCCTTATAAGCGTGTTCTAAGTTCTCTGAGTATGTAGCCCATTCAAGATTAGCAACTCTGTTATTTTGCTTATTTCCGTCAATATGATTGACTGTTCTTTTGTTGTTGGGGTTGGGTACAAAAGATTGAGCTACCAATTGATGAATAGCAAATGTTGCTTTAGTGCCATTTTTTCTTAATCCTATATAACAGTAACCACCTGAGTTTATTCTTTGCTTTAAGACTCGACCTTTTGGAGTTTGAGTCTCGCCAGTCTTTTCTTTGATTACACGGTTTAGGCTTCTTACATTACCGTAGTTAGAGACTTGATAATATCCTTTGTAATCAGGGATATCTGTCTAATATTTGGGTGCGTATTTTAACGCCATTGATAATTCGTACATTAATATTTATAAGCTTATAAGTTTGAAATAAATTACATATATTCCCATTATATTCTGTTTAAAGACTTGTTGACTACAATTACACCACAAGCGATTAGATAAGTCTAAATTATTAAAAATATTTAATTCTTGAATCAACAGTTGGGTATTGCTTTTATGAGGTTAATCAAGGAGAAATTTACTGGTAGATTAGATAATGTGATGATATTGTAGATGTCGATTTTAAAGCAATAGAAGTACCTAAGCGTAAAACATAGAAATCATTATTAGGAAGTGCTAATGATACGTTTTTATTGGCTAGCAGTAGTGAAACTGATAATAACAAACCCAATCTACCTAAAAAGTCAGGAACACCTTTTCAAAAATTATGCTGATGTTTATTGTCTTTAGATAATAGCCAATAAATTATTTATTTAAAAAATCTGTATATATTATCTAGATTCAACTTATAAAAGTAAAAAGTTCTTATGAAAAGCACTGTTGATGAATATAAAAAAAAGTTTTTAGGCATAAGCCATGTTGCTAAAATAATTACCAAATTAATTGATAACTGGTTAGGACGTTCTACGGTAGATTTAGTTTCTGAATTAGATAAAGTAGAACAAAGCCAGAATCTAGAAAAGGAAAAGAATAAAGCACGAGCTTTAATTTGGTGTAAGGATTCAGGTATTAAAAAGAGAGATAAGGTTGTACTCGTTAAGAAAATTATGTAATGTAACGGTAAGATGAACCAGGAACCTGAGTTAAACGAACTAAAAAAACTCAACCAGTTGCCAAAGAAAGAACTGGTGAAGCTCATACTGGGTCAACAAGAAATCATCGAGCAGCTAAA
>JBBSPC010000207.1:0-6662 GCA_038259125.1 Chroococcales cyanobacterium
AAAAGAAAAGTAAGTGGTGGCTCTCGTAGCATGGTGCGATTTAAAGATACTGCTAATTTGTTGAGTGTGATTCAAACCTGTCGTTTTCAGCACCGCTCTGTAATGGATTTTTTCACACAGGCTTTAATGGCAACCATTGGTATTATCGATCGCCCTTCTTTAGTCCCTCAATTTAATACCTGAATTCTTACAAATTATTAAATTAGCTTTTTTTATATACGTTATTTTAGATTGATTAATCATGAACTTATTTAACCAACTTAAAACAAAGGTTCAAGAATCACAGCAACTTCTAATAGGAATAATTAAAGAGTACATTTTATTTATTCCAGAAAGTAAGCAATTAACATTAAAGAAAAAAACAGTTTTACTCTTTTGTCAACAAGCTATTTCTAGAGTTGAACAATTGAAAAGTTTAGAACCAGATTTATCAGAGGGACTGATTGCCACAGTAGAGCATAAAAAAGTTAAGGTAAAAATACATTTTACTCCTGAAAAAATAACTCTTAATGAGAATAGTATTGAAGGAGAACTTCGTTTATTAACACCTCCCAAATTCCACACTGATTCTATTGTTTATCGTTATCTTATCGCTGGTTGGCAGAACTTTTTAGGTGGCAAAATTCCTAACGGGAAATTACCAGAAGGCGTTAGGGTTGAAGATAATAAGGTATACTACACCCTGCCTAGAAATCAATCACAGCTTATAGAGGCTCTTTTTTCTAGTTTAAAAAATGAGTCTGCATTGATAACAAGCTTAAAACAGGGAGAATTAATGATTGAAACTTCAGTAGCTTTGAGTTGGAGTAATTTTGACCTGCAAAAACTGTTTCAGCTTTTTAATCAAAAATCGGCTCAAAAATAAAGAAAATTGTTAGCTGGCGATCGCCTTTTGAGAGCAGATTAGAGATAAAGATAAAATAAAGTACAATCTCTAAAAAACTTCATCTATATATGAAAATCAAAGCGATCGTGCATCAGGCAGAAGAAGGGGGGTATTGGGCAGAAGTTCCAGCTTTACCTGGGTGTATTACTGAAGGAGATACGATGGAAGAGCTAGAAAATAATCTCAAAGATGCAATTCAAGGATGGCTTGAGGTGGCAAACGACAATCATACTGTTGAAAATGACACTCAGATCTTAGAAGTAGCTGTATGAAGTCGGGATGTGCCGAATTTAATTCGGCATACAGAACCGACTTGTTGAAGTCGGTTTCTGGTAAAAAGCTATGCAAGATAGTTGAGAAAAAAGGCTGGGTTTTGAGAAAGGTTACGGGTAGCCATCATATTTACGCTAAAACTGGGATAGATAAAATTTTGTCTATTCCAGTACACAAGAACAAAGATTTAAAAATAGGCACGCTGAAGGCTTTGATCAAAATTGCCGAGTTAACAGAAGAGGATCTGTAGAAAAGCCAACTGTGAGAAAAACGATTCCTTTCCTTTGGCTAGGGTTGGATGATCGCATTTTTTTAGATTGTCAGGCGACCGCTATCAGTTAAAGACTTAAATAGAGGAGCGACCGCACTAACTTAAACTATCCTAATCAACTGAATTAAGCGTTATCTATTCTAAAAAATAGGTTGCCAAACCCAACTTTGCTAGCGATCGCTCTGCTTGTTTGGCTTTATCCCGATTGTTAAAAGCTCCTATTTGTAATAAAGATTGTCCCTCGAATACAGTCTCAAAAGCTTCGGGATAGAGCGATCGCACTTTGTTTTCTTCATGACTATCTAGGGCTTCAACCAAAACTTTATATTTAACTGGGTTGGTAGACGAACTACTAATTGTCGGCGGGAATGGCACTGGTTGAGGTTGAGCAGCTTCGATAGTCGGCACAGAAGACGAAGCGGTAAACACTAATTCTTTGTTGCCCGTACTTGGTTCAGTTACAGGGGGTGGTGCAGGTAAAGAAGGATTGGCAGTAGTATCTATTGTTGGGACTGTAGGTATAGGTGCAGGTGCAGGTGCAGGTGCGGATACAGGTGCAGGTGCGGGTAGATCTAACTGGGCAACAGAGGGTTTATCCGCACTGGCTAAGGATGGGAGAGGCGATGACTTTTGAGTTGAGTTACTAAGGGCGACAAATTCTCCGCTATCAAAATTGATGTTGCCTTCGGTTTGTCCACTAGTTTGTGTGCCGACTGCTACAATCTCATTCTCAGTAGCGTTTTGAATGTCTAGTTTTCTATTGCTACGGAAAGTATTATCTCCAGGTTCAGAACTAGTACCTAAATCAACCTGAGAATCGGCGATCGCCGTTAAGCCAGAGTCCTCAGAATTAATTATCTCATTATCTCGCAAGACAGCTTGAGAATTGCCTTCTAAGATAATACCAATTCGATTGCCGTCAAAAATATTTTTGGTTAGGGTAGGGGCAGCATTCTGTACGACACTAACTCCAAAGCCTGTGTTTTTAAAAGTGTTGTCCATGACTTTTGGTTGCGAAGTGCCATAGATCAGCAAACCGTTGCCAGAATTATTATAAAAGTAATTATTGGCGATGAAGGGAGAACTATTTCCGTTAACAGAAACTCCCGTATTACCATTGCGGGTAAAAGTATTACCAACTATCTCTGGGCTGGAAGACTCAAGCCATAAACCATGTCCTCGTGATTGGCTATTAGTTACAGTGACTCCTGTAATACCTGCTGCATCTTTTAAAGCTGCGATCGCCACATTCTGTCCTGCACCAGTAGGGCTAATAAAATAGCCATTGCCTTGAATAACCGTATTGTATCCTTGGTTATCAGCATTACCTTTGAGAGTAATTTTATCTTGAATAACTAAGGGAAAAGTTTCTCCTGTCTCTTGGCTATATGTCCCTGATGCTAGCTTAATCGTGCTGCCAGAAGTAGCTACTTTCAAGGCTTGAGTAATAGTTTTGAAGGGGGCAAGTTTTTCACCTGTTTGCGAGTCATCTCCTGTTTTGGGATTAACGTAAACGATATTTTTGTCTAAAGAAGGTATTTGAGCAGTTAGAACTTGAGCCAGACTTGGTTGAGCTTGCAACACAGCATTTACAGGCAAAGTAAAGGTCAATACCGCTAATAACCAAGTAAAACGTTTATTTTTACGAGATAGCTTTAGTTTTTTCAAGCTATCTCGATAGCTTTGTTGGTGATCGCTGCTTTCCATAATCTAGCTCCTTAATAATGGATATTGCTTATGAGTTGAAGTATCAAAATAAATATAAGTGCTTATATCTGAGCAATAATAAATCTGCTTTTAGTGGTTTTGTCCAATTATTTAGTAATTTAAGACTGCACATAGTAAATAACGTATAATTGCCTAAGTTTAAATTTATTGACCGTATATATAATTGTATTAACGTGAAATTATTTGTTTATCATACTCCTGAAAGCACTCCCACCGAGCTATTGCCAGACTGTGCCGTAGTTATTGACGTTTTACGAGCAACCACTACAATTGCCACTGCTCTTGATGCAGGTGCAGAAGCTGTCCAAGCATTTAGTAACATAGAAGAATTGAAGCGTCAATCTAATTCATGGTCAGCAGAGAAGCGTTTACTAGCAGGTGAGCGTGGGGGGGAAATGGTAAAAGGCTTTGATATGGGCAATTCTCCTCTTGCCTGCACTCCTAAATTGGTAAAAAATAAACGATTATTTCTTACCACTACCAACGGCACTCGCGCTTTGCAAAGGGTGGAACAAGCTCCCCAGGTGATTACCGCAGCCCAAGTTAATCGACAGGCAGCAGTTAATTATTTACTAGAAACCCAACCAGAAACAGTGTGGATGGTAGGTTCAGGCTGGCAAGGAGATTATTCTGTAGAAGATACAGCCTGCGCTGGAGCGATCGCTCAGTCGATTTTACAGCAAAGTGATGTATCTAAGCTTAAGCTATTTGGTAATGATGAAGTGATTGGCGCGATCGCACTTTATGAGCAATGGCAAGATAATCTGTTAAATCTCTTCCGTCTATGCAGTCATGGGCAGCGTCTTCTCAAGCTTGATGGAGATGAAGATCTAAGGTACTGTTCGCAAACCGATATTTTAGATGTTTTACCAATTCAACAAGAGCCAGGAGTATTGGTTAAGCTTTAGATATCATAAGTAATAAGTAAGTCAAGCGATCTCCGTACAGAGCAATCGCTATATATTTTTTTACAATTGGTATTTTTTTATGATTAAAGCAATAATTTTCGATCTCGATGGTACTTTAGTTGATTCGGTTGATTATCATACTCAGGCTTGGGTCAAAGCTTTTCAAGAATATGGTTATGACTTTGCTTTTGATCGGCTGCGCGAGCAAATCGGTAAAGGTAGTGAATATATTATCGGTGAATTACTCGATTCAGATGAAGCAGAAAAATTAGAGTCAGATATTGCAGAATACCGTAAAAAATATTATCAAGATAATCTGTTAGAAAAAGTTCAACCTTTTCCTCAAGTAAAAGAACTATTTAAAGCTATCAAGGCAGACGGGATTAAAATTGTTTTGGCTTCCTCAGCAAGAACAGAAACTATCTCTCACTATAAAAAACTATTAGGAATTGAAGATTTAATCGAAGGCGTAACTTCTACTGATGATGTAGAAAAGTCTAAACCCGAACCAGATATATTTCTCTCCGCTTTAGAAAAATTAGATAATATTCCTGTCGAGGAAGTTATTGTAGTAGGAGATAGTCCCTATGATACGATCGCAGCCAGCAAAGCATCTTTACGCACTATTAGTCTACTCTGTGGTGGTTTTGAACGTGAAACCCTCACCCAAGCAGGTTGTATAGCCATTTATCAAGATCCTGCTGATTTGCTCAATAATTACCCTCAGTTTCTCAAATTAGACGAGATCGGCTAAATTAACCAAACCGATACTTAATTAAATCCGATTTATAAAGTACTCTTTTACCTATTTAGCCCAAACACTCTTGACTTCTAACTTGCATCACCTTGAAGTGTTATATCCAAACAGGATTTAGTATTATGATTACATTTATCGAAGAAAAAAGAGGAGCAATTCAAAAGCTAATCAAATTTATTAGTGAGATATTAATTAAACTGTCTCGCTGGCTGCAACCTCGTCGTAGATAAATATAAGTTTTAAATGCCTCACAGCTTAACCTAGCTATTAACTGTTCCACAAGAATCAGGCAGAGTCGTATTTATCTTTACTTTTTGATAACTATTAGTACTGCTTAAAAGTTGAGTAATGCTAGTTTTTGCCCGCTCGTTGGCTGTATTTAAAATTCCTTCATTGCAGGCAGTATCAACAATTTCTGTCAAGGTTTTTCTTTGCGCCAGTGTTTGTAGTTGCGGGGCAACATCGGGACCTAAATTAAGAAATCCGCGATCATAATCATAGACGCGAGAATTATTTACGTCGATTTTGCTATCTAATATTTTGGCTGGCGGTAAATCAATCTCAATACTATTATTGCTAATTTTAATATTGCTATCCGTAAGCTGGCTCAAATCTACTCCTGCTCTAATTTCTCCTCTGGCGATATAGAGTAAGCGAGTTGTCGCTAAGGAGATCTCTCCTAATTTGCGATCCGCGCTTGCTGGCATAATAGTTTCCATTGTTTGTACAGTGGTGGTTAACTCTTGAATATTTCTAATCCGCTGCACGACTGTACTTGAGCTTTCGATTCTGGGTTGAACTGGCTGAAATTTGAACATATTACCAATAAAGTTCAAGGCGCGATCGCCTGTACGCCAAATACTCAATAAAATAAGTAAAATGGCTATATTAATGCTGCCAGCACTCCACAATATTACACGTTGCCAAAATGGGTAGGATCTAGATGCTTTCATGAAATTAAAAAATACATATATACTATCTTGAATTTAGTACAAATATTCTGACATTTAACTTATAATTAGAAATACTAGTGTTTTATGATAAATTTTGTTAGGCTATAGCACCGTATATAGCGTTAAGCTTTAGATAAAATTTTATGTCTTCATTTCCAACCAAGCCCCAAGATGTTATGTCCTCTAACCGCATTTTTAATAAGAGCGGAGACGACAAGGTAGAAAATCGCTCTATTTGGTTTGGTAACACTACCAATTTAATGCAGCTAAATGATGTACGTTATTCTTGGGCAATTGGCTTGTATCAACAGATGCGCGAGAACTTTTGGATTCCCCAAAAACTCGATCTTACCCAAGATGTAACCGATTATTGGAATCTGACTGGCCAAGAACGTCGTGCTTATGATGGTATTTTAAGCTATTTAACTTTTTTAGATTCGGTTCAAACCTGTAATATTCCCCACATCAAAAGCTGTGTTACTGCACCAGAAGTAAGCATCTGTATGGCAGAACAAATAGCCCAGGAGGGAATGCACAACCAAAGCTATCAGTATATTATTGAAACCGTAATTCCAGGCGATCGCCGTAGCACCGTATACGATTTTTGGCGCACAGACAAAATATTATCAGACCGTTGTGAATTTATCGCCTCTATTTATCAAAAATATGTTGATAATCCTACCCCAGAAAACTATTTTGTTTCGCTTTTAGCCGATTACTTGTTAGAGGGCATTTACTTTTATAACGGATGTGCGACTCGTTCTGCTGAAATGAACTAGGTTTTTACCTAATTCTGGGAAAGCAGACGGGATTCTATTTACAATACTTCATGATATTAGGGGCCGATTACCGAACCTAAGAGTGGAGGTAAATACGAATCTTGATA
>JBBSPC010000208.1:0-6659 GCA_038259125.1 Chroococcales cyanobacterium
GTTGGTGGCTTGGCTACTCATATGGCACTCAAAATGACCTCTCATACTTTGCGGCTTTTCTTGCGTCGTCATTTTGAGATTGATGTTTTGACTTTTCAATCCTCCTCAGCTTACTAAAATTTAATTCACACCAGGCGTAAATAGGATGTTTATCGTCTCTCGGAAGCTCCGCTAGTTGTTGTAGGAGATATAAGTCTTCTGCTCCGCGATCGCTTGCAGCATACTCTAAGTTTTTACCCAATTCATCGACAATCAGAAAAAGTCCCGTATTAGAAGCTTTAGCTAATTCTCGAACTAAAGCAGGAATCTCCTTACCATCAATTGTATTACCTAGCTCTATTTCTGTTACTAGCTCTTGTAATTTAGATACTGCTTCGATTTTTTTCCGTTTTACAGGAGTCCAAAATGTCTCTACACCACGAATTAAAGCTCGAATAACAGTATGACTAATTGGCTCTCTTTGAGCAACAGCAACAGCACGAAGATAACCTTGTTGGGGGATAGATGATTCTAAAGCTTGATACTCTTCACTTTCTTTACCCAAAGCAGTTTGAGTAATTTCAAGAGAAAGCAATCGCATTGGGCTTTTGGAAGAGGCACATAAAGAAGCCAGGTAATGAGCCAAAGCAGATTTACCTGTTCCGTAAACGCTAGTCAAAGTCCAAGCATTACTCGTACCTTGTCCTATACCAGATAAAATTCGCCTCAGAGCATCAACCGATCTTTGCGTCAGGATGTATCCATCTAAAGCTTCGGGTTGTTCTAAATCTCTTTCCAAGTTGACAGATCGAGAATAGCGACGTTTGACGCTGAAACAATCAGCAAGTGTATTAGTCTTATTCGCCATTGCTATTATTCCCCTCTGCCTCTGGACTTAAAGTACCCATCTAGGATATCGTCTGCTAGTTGTTTTGGATCGCTATAATACGAAAATTGAATTAATCCCGCCGTATCAGAAAGGTTTAATTCATTGCAAGAACGAACTACTTTTTCGATTGCTTCGCAAAGAACATTCTCTGAAAGCTTGAACGCCATCCCAGGACTACCAGGATCGTAAACAAGACGAGATACGGCTATCGTTTTAGCAGTTTCACTGATCCAACCTGCATATTCTAAACAAGCAGCAACAACAATGGACGCAGGTAAGTTTGCTTTTGCGCCAGTTTTAAAACTATATCCTTTACTACCTAGATTTTGGATAATTCCTAACTGCTGAAAAGGACTATCAATTGAATCCTCAAGAAAATTATTATTACCCTCTTCCGAACCATACATCCGCAAAATGCAGGAAATATCTTTTTTCAGAGAAGATTCAACTACTTGTTTGTCTAAAGTTTGTTGCCACTCATTTAATTCATTCAGTAATTCATCGGTAGTAAATTCAACTTTCTTAAATTCAAAGAAAGTAAAATACCAAGCAGCAGCTTCACAAGTAGGTTTGAGTAAATTCCAATGTAATAACCACAGGGAGGCGGGATCTTCGAGAAATGAGTCCCAACCACCATCGGCAAAAAGCTTGCTTCCAAATTCACTAGGACTATTTTCTGATAAAACTTTAAATGTATTGCACCAGTAACGAATAGAACGCACCATATTTTTTCCCACACCTAATTGAACTGGTGCGTCATCTTTCTGAAAAATATCTGGATCTTGCGTGACTAAATCGAAACCTTTTTTGAGCCAGCCAAAACGGGGATGAAAAGTCTCATGACGGGCAAAGATTGGCTCAACTGGCTTATTATCTGAATGCTGATTTTCTAAATGGGATATAGTCAACTGGTTCATTAATCATCCTACTTGTCTTAAATAACAAGTTACTGCCAAAACTAAGATTATATTCAACTTCTAACCATGTTTTAAAATTACACAATGTCTAGTGTGACTTTTGTTTCTTCGCCATCGAACTATACTTCATTCCGCACTTTTCACATCTACCTTCAATCCACTCAGCAGGAGCAGGGAAACGCTCCCCACAACTAGGGCATGAAGATAACAATCTTAACCGATGGAGATCGCATCCTGTAGTAAATTTAAACTGCCATTCCAGACGATGATAAGGGCGATCATTATAACAGGCAGCACACAGACGAATCGGCTCTAATTTCATGGACTGGCTTTCGGTAGGCAATGTTGCGGTCAATTCTTTAACATCCATCTCCATGACTTTACTCACCGCTTCTAACTCCTCGTGCGTTGGAAAATGATTGAATCGGAACTTTTCCCAACGCACGAGGAGTTACCGAGCCAATACCTGCAAATCTACCCAAACCACCAGGAGAAGAGAGACTATTTACCTCATATCGTCTCCATCTACCTAAATAATGGCTAATACTTTCCCCCTCGTAGGGTAGGACGTATCCAGGACGAAACATATAATTTTGAATATTTAGATTTTTTATAGGTAAACTCTGGCTGGTCTTATCAGCCCGATAACTTCATTGATATCAATCCCTTCCTCAGAAGATGGGTCTAGGATGCTATGGTTCATGATTTGCTAACTCATTTAGATACCAAGGTAATAAGTAACAATCCTTTGCTTCATCAAAGCTTAAAATAAGCCGATGTCTCAATTGGATATTATTCGTTTATCAGTCCACCGCGATCGCAATAATTTATCAAGTTGGTAAGCATCCAATAAATAAGTTAAACGAACCAGAGACAGAACCTCTGCCTGCAAGAGTTGGCGCTCGACAGCCTTTAATAACTGTTCTGCGTTCATTTCCCCATTTAACTCTCGATCTTCTGCGGCAATTAACAAGGCAATCGGAAAAGATCGAATAAAAATATCATCAGGTCGCTTAATCAGATGTACGATCTGCATCTGCTCTATTCTCACTAGCAATCCCAATTCATCATAGAATTCAGCTACTTCGGGAACATAATCAGTCGGAAATTCTAGTAGAGAGCTATCCATATGTTTAAAAGCCTAATCGCTAATTAGTTAGTATATATATACTATGAATCTGATTCAAAGCACAAATACATTTATCGCCTAAAAGCAAAGTCAATGTCCTACCAGCAAGAGTTTATTCGGGGAGTTGAAATAGAAGAATCTGCCAATAAAATGCAGACGGTTTTAGATCGGCAAAATAGCAAATATGAATCATCAAAAGATCCAGAAGAACTACATCTACCTCGACTATCGATTGCGGGATTTCGCTTACCGCGCACTTTAGAAGATTTGGGCATTTTCTGTGTTGGTTCTCCTGGTTCGGGTAAGACTCAGGCGATCGCCCAACTAATCTCTCAGCTCAAACAGCGAGAAGACTTTAAGTAGTTAGACAAAATTAATTACATATTTTGTCTAACTACTTATATATCAAAGCATTTATAGACGATTATCTTTTGTGACACTAACAATACTGAGATTAATTGATTTCTAATTCAATCAATTCAAAATTACTACTTTGTTCAAACAGTACCAAAATTCAATCAAACTTACGACATCTAATTTATTAAATTTTACAAGATCGGAAAACCTTGCTCAGAAAAATATCCGACATATAAATATTGAAAAATAGTCTTTGCGACAAATAAATTGTGAAAAAAAACGGAGAAAAGAAAAAACGAAAAAATAGTCTAAATGACAATATGATGCTTGATTAGAGAGTTTTTGAGAAAATTCATCGCAACGACACCAATGTGTTAAGATGCGACACTTAATTATTGAATGTACAGTTGCCCACTGTCGCGGATTATAAGCGGTAGGATTGAAATTCTCTGCATTTTGATGGTAGTCAGCGATCGCTATATCTTGACAATAAGGAAGACTAAATACGTCACCAACTAAAGACCAGGATAATTCCCATTTTCTTGCCGAACTATGACCCCCAGTGAACAAACATTACGGCGGCTTTTGGGACAGAATCTTCTGACCCAAAACGCGCCTTCCTAATCGTGCCGATTCAAACCAATTCATGCTTAAATCCCTGCCGTAGTTTGTTCAAATAAGCTGGCAAAATTGGTAGTTACTTCCGCATCGGGAGCGTCTTCTGGTTTGGAGATAATATCGAAGGCTTTATTACGAGCATTGGGTTCATTTAATGCGTTGACTACCACAGAAGCTACATCGGCTCGGGGAATTGAAGTAGGAATCCCGTTGGGTGAATTATTTAACAGTTTGTCATCTTTGCCTACTAAAAGTTGTCTGACTCCGCCCTGTTTATCCAACAAACCGCCAGCGCGAATAATAGTGTAGTCGATCCCCGAATCAATTAAATACTGTTCGGCTTTACGCTTCCAGATTAAAATATTGCCGTTGCCAATGCGGTTAAGAGGATGATTGGGATTAGTGCCACCCATAGAACCTACCAGTACTATATGTTGAACCCCCGCTTGTTTAGCTGCATCAATCTGATTTTTTTGTCCGAGCCAGTCTACCTCTTCGGGAAGTCCTTGGGGTGCAAATTCAAATTCTGGTCTTTGCCCTTCTGAAGGTGGTGCAATCATTTTGGGAACGGCACTAGTAAGAATCACTAAAGCTTCACAGCCTTCGATTGCCGAATTTAAGCTAGATTTGTCTTTGATGTCACCAATAACAAAACCTTCTGTCGAGTCAAATAGTTCTTCAACTTTGTGAGGCGATCGCGCTAAACCAATTGCCTCAAATTTATCTGGTTCGTCACGTAGTTTTTGTAAGACGAGCGAACCCGTCTTTCCCGTCGCCCCTGTAACCAATACTCGTTTCATTCCTTTTCCCAAAACTTTATCTACAAGCTGCTTTCTTGATTATCTAACAGAATTTGTCACGAATGCCCCATCGAGGAAAGATAATTAATCGGACTTGGTGGGACAGAAGAAGATGGTTCAATTATTGAAAAACCATAACCATCTCTATTCTTTAGGCATGACTAAAACAGGTTGTCCCCGTCATCCTCTGTATCTTCGTAGAACTATCAAGCCTCAAATATATGATAGAAGCGAAAATCGACTATAATTATACAATGTATAACTAGATAGTGCGATCGCAATGGAAGTAGAGTTAAGGAAGTGGGGCAACAGTATCGGACTCCGCATACCGAGCAAGGTAGCGACTAGTTGGGGTATCGATGAGAACTCGGTAGTGGAGCTTACCGAGTCGGGTGACAAGTTAATTATCAGTAAAAAACAAACCGTACCTACCTTAGATGAGATGCTAGCCAGCATTCCCGAAGGATTTGAATATCCCGAAGATGTAGCTGATTTTGTCGGTAGCGAACCTCAAGGCGACGAACTGCTGTGAAGATTTCTAGGGGGGAAGTAGTCAGGATAAATTTAAATCCTACAGAGGGCAGAGAACAAGCGGGTAACGCCCGTCCCTGTTTGGTATTGAGTCACACTAAATATAATGCAAAAAGAGGTGGAATAGTAGTTGTATCCCCCATAACCAGTACGCTCAAGCCTCAGATTAAGATGATGATTCCGATTCCTGAAGGCTACAAAGCTAGAGGTTCGGTAATTGCCGAACAGGTAAGAACTCTAGACTTAAAAACTCGCTGGTGGAAAACTACGAGTGAAGTATTACCTGCTGAATTTGTTGATCGCGTAGTCGAAACCTTTAAAGTAATTATCAGTTAAAATGATTTTTCCTCCTGAAGTCCAAGAGTTTCTAGAAAAATACGATTGCGGAGCGCTGTCTGTAGGCATCGCATCCTCTTAGACCCCCAGAGAATCCTAAAACTACATTCGGCTGGCTTCTACAAGACTATAGACAATACCGATTTGAGGGTATGGTGTATCTGTAGGGCTATTTATCAGCTACCAACAGTTGAACTAATCAAATGGTTAAGAGGCGATCGCATCAGTCAAATTAACTTTTTAATGATCAATAATTTACTACAACAGTTTAAAGAAACATTTTTACCAAGTCAAAAGCGCAAGTCTAGTGTGGTTTTGTTTGATTCAATTGCCTCGGCAAACGAACTTGCTTTTATGCTTGGTGGAGAATGGGACAATTGTAATAGCATTACCTTAACCGAATATGATTGTATAGCAGTATCCGAGGCAGCAGCCTTAATAGAAGCTAAATGGTGTCGTTGTGGAGACAGTATAGCTCTATTTTCCCAAGTAGCAGTAACGTTGTTAATCGATCGCTATAAAGCAAGAGAAAGAAACTTTATCAACGCTAATTTAAGATGTTCTCGCCTTTCAAAGCAGTGTTTGAAAGGTGTGAATTTGAGTTATGCTTTCCTAAACGAAGCGGATTTAACTAAAGCTGACTTAAGCAATGCTGAGTTGTCGGTAGCAGATGCCAGTAATGCCGATTTAACAGGAGCTAATTTAAGCAATGCCAGCCTGTTCAGAACAAATTTAACAGGAGCTAATCTAAGTGGTGCAAATTTAGGTGGAGCAAAGCTACGGAAAGCTTGTCTGAAGGGAGCAAATCTAGAAGGTGCTAACTTAAATGGTGCAGATTTATCTTTGGCAGATTTGAGAGGAGCAGAATTAAAGAATATTTCTCTTTCTGGAGCAAATTTTACAGGGGCAATGCTAACTATCGAACAGTTGCGTCTGCTAAAAAGCTTTTTGAAATAATAATTATAATACGCCTGGTGTGAATTAAATTTTAGTAAGCTGAGGAGGATTGAAAAGTCAAAACATCAATCTCAAAATGACGACGCAAGAAAAGCCGCAAAGTATGAGAGGTCATTTTGAGTGCCATATGAGTAGCCAAGCCACCA
>JBBSPC010000209.1:0-6627 GCA_038259125.1 Chroococcales cyanobacterium
CTTTTCACCTCTGTGATAGGCATCTACGGCTTTTTTTCTTAGATCGTAGCTGTAGGGAGTCGGCATAATCTTTTTATTTTAGCGATCGCCTTGATTTTAGCTGATTTTGTCCTAAGATAACTTTGTATTGCTATACTTAGCATTTTAAAGTTGTACCGTCTTTTGTTGCACTTCCAAGATAATTTGTTTGAGAGAAACAACTAAAGCTAGCTAATTTAATGAATGATTTAGTCAGCTCAACCAAAAATCATTGAAAGCTTGACTCTTCAATAATTGTTTATACTAATATTCACCGACGGTCACAGATTACTCCATCCTAAACGGAGGAGTAATCTGTGACTTGTTAAGATGCAAATCTTTGATTGAAACCTAAATGTAGCAATAAATAATTTGCCTAATAAAAAAAATTAGAGAGATAATTAAATTATGTGTTGGAGTGGAGAAGCCTCAGCAACCCTAGCCACAATCGGACTTACTAGTACGGCGTATGTCGCTTGGAAGGGTGAAAAAAAAGCATTATGGATTCCTCTTGGTTATTTTTCGTTAATGGAGTTACTCCAGGCATTTACCTATAGAGTAATCGATCAGCCAGATTTGCCTTTAAATCAGCTTCTTACTTTATTTGGAGTATTGCATATTATTTTTCAGCCGTTTTTTATCAGTGCAGTATCACTGCATTTTATTCCAGAGAAAGTTAGACAAAAGATTACACCATTAGTGTATGGATCGTGTTTTATCGGTGTAATCTTAATGTTGGTCAAGCTATATCCATTTGCCTGGGCTGGAACTTGCACAATCGGATACGAACCTCTGTGTGGCAGCCAGCTTTGCTCTGTTTCTGGAAATTGGCACATAGCCTGGAACGTGCCAATGAATGGATTAAAATGGCTGACTTTGGGATACTATATTCCAGTATTTGTTGCTCCTTTAGTCTACGGTTCTTGGAAATTTACGGTTTATCATCTTGTTGTTGGACCTTTGGCTGCAAGAATGTTAACCGATAATCTTAATGAGTGGCCTGCGGTGTGGTGTTTAATATCAATAGGATTATTTTTGATCGCCATTAAGTCTCCACTACGACAAATTCTTTATGTAAAACATTGGTGGCTATGGGATTCTGAAGCGATCGCCTTAGATTCAGATGCGGACGAGCCTGAGCCAATCCAAATTCCTGCAATTTCCTTAGCCGATAAGAATACGACTACCTAACTTATTTGTGGGACATGCGGTTAAGATTATCAGTAACTTGAGCAATTACGACCGCATTTGTCCCTTCAAGATAGTTTACGATACCAATAATAATCAATAATAATTGGTAAAAAATTTATATCTGTTGTCTAAAATCTAATTCAATCGTTAAAGGACTTTCGATAAATCCTCAATTCACAAAAGATTCTAGAATTTGAGAAGACAATTGAGGCAAAGATGCACTAGTCTTAATTTTTACATAGCTATTAGCTTGCATTTGAAAAAAACTAACTTTCTGATCTTGCCAAAACCATACTTCTAATACGCCGATTTGTCTGGGTTGAAGCGGTAGCACCCGAAGATCTATACTTTATTAAATCTTCGATACCGCCACTGGACAACACAACTTCGATAGCCAAATCTGGAATATCTTTATCCATTTGCTTTTAGGTAAGTACCCAAACTGCAAATTAATTGTTTAGGGTAATTTCTTCGCTTGTTGCTTTAACTCTTTATACATCTGATACATTTCAGGTAATCGCTTATACATTACAAACAGCTTACGATATAGTTTGCTAGGCATATAGGGCATCCCCGAAATCATTTTCCCTGGTGCTACGTTACCCGTAATACCCGTTTTTCCTGTAGCAATTACGCGATCGCCTACCGTCACTTGGTTGGCTACACCTACCTGTCCCCCTAGCATTACACCGTTACCAATAATTGCCCCACCCGCTAATCCTACCTGAGATGCCAGGGCGCAGTTACGTCCAATTTTACAGCCATGTCCAATTTGCACTAGATTATCTATTTTAGTATTCTGCCCAATCCTGGTTTCTCCCACCGCAGGACGATCTACCGCGCTGTTACAGCCAACTTCCACGCCATCTTCTAAAACAGTGCAGCCAGACTGTTCCATCTTATACCAGCCTGTAGGAGTGGGTACAAAACCAAAGCCTTCTGAACCTATGGCTGCATTGCTATGAATTACACAGCCAGAGCCTATACTAGTTCGTTCGTGAATAGTACAATTAGCGTGTAGAGTTGTATCGCTGCCAATACTCACATCAGGATAAATCACGACATTGGGATGAATGTAAGTGCGATCGCCAATAGTCACTCCTGAGTAGATTATCACGTTTGCGCCAATATATACATCTTGTCCTATCTTAGTATTAAGCTCAATAACTGCGGTAGAATGAATACTAGGAGAGGGTTTAAAAGGTTGATAAAATAAAGCGATCGCCTGGGCAAACAACAATCTTGGTTGAGCAGTAGCAATCCAAGCAATGCCCCTAGCCGATGCTTGAGTTTGCCAGGTTTCATCTAGAGGCAAAATTAGAGCATCAGCTTTAGTTTCGGCGATCATCTTCGCAAATTTTCCCCCGTCCACATAGCTTAAAGTACCAGCAGTAGCTTCATCTATAGCAGCAATCCCTGTGATTTGAGGATTCAACTGATTATGATTTAAACTATTGTTTTTGGCTACTTGACCTAACTTAGTGATGATTTGTTGAAACTGCATTTTATTTTGATCCTAAAAATAATTATGATTTTCTAATAAAGTTGTCTTGAGATAATTCAAGCAAAATTTATTTTAAAGCAGCAACACATACTAATATTTGACTCGAAAGCCTAAAATAATGGGATTTTATTCTAATTTAATTATTCCTTACTGTATCGACTTTGCTATGTCTGGTTCGACTCTTGGGGAGTATCGCCAGCAGCTTTTAGCAGATGTGTCAGGAGAGATTCTAGAAATTGGTTTTGGTACGGGTTTGAATTTGCCACACTATCCAGACAATGTGACCAAAATTACCACTATCGATCCCAATGCGGGAATGCAAAAGCTAGCGCGATCGCGTATTGCTGCTTCTAACATTTCTGTAGACCATAAGGTGCTAAACGGTGAAAGTCTACCTATGGCTGACGCTAGCTTTGATTCGGTGGTGTGTACCTGGACTTTATGCAGTATTCCTCAAGCAGATAAAGCGATCGCCGAAGTTTATCGTTTACTCAAGTCAGGCGGAAAATTTTTCTTTATTGAACACGGTTTGAGCTATGAGCCGAAAATTCAAGCTTGGCAAAATCGTCTTACCCCAGTTCAAAAGGCGATCGCCGATGGCTGTCATCTTAATCGCCAGATCGAACATATCGTTCAGCAAAAGTTTAATGATGTAGCTGTTGAACAGTTTTATGCACCCAAATTGCCTAAAGTAATTGGCTATATGTATCGAGGTATTGCTGTGAAGTAAATAAATAAAACAACTTCATAGATTTTGTGGAAAAATAAATGACCATTAAATTAAACCATTTTTTAGCTTAAACTTTGCTTGATTTGCTCAGACAATAATTAAATACTTCCTAAAAAAGCGTCACTAGATTTAGAACTAAAGACCACAGCTAAAAATCAATAGACAATTTATTAATTTATTATTCTTCTGTATCCTATTTATGGAAAAATTATAATTAGCTCCATTGTCTCGATCAACACCGAATAGGCTATAAGATAGCGATCGCGAGATATCGGAAATAAGTTTTAATTAGCAATTATAAGTTCCAGAAACAAATTAATCATGACTATCTATTATTACGTTGCGGCTAGCCAAAAGTTTTTATTAGAAGAAGAACCTTTTGCAGAGGTAATTGAAGAGAGAATTCGTAATTACCAAGAAAGAAACAAAGAAATTGATTTTTGGTTAATTAAGCAGCCTGCTTTTTTAGAAGCACCTGAAATGGCGAACGTTAAGGCAAAGATACCCCAACCCTCAGTAGCCATAGTTACTACTAGTGAACAACTATCTACCTGGCTAAAACTAAGATTGGAGTACGTAGCAACTGGAAAATTTGAAGCACCTTCTAACACTATTCCTGAACCTTTAGAATCTTTAGAACAAGTTGCTTAGAAGAGTAGACGTTGCTGAATACTCATAGCTAATAGTGAGACAGTTACGTTCACCAACGTATAGATTAATAAGATTTTTCTGGTTTGATATTTCGCTTCAGAGCAATGCTATATGATTTGTAAAAACAAGATGCAGCAGAGATTAATGACCAGAACCCATTCCCCAACAGCAGCCGAGATTAAGGAGATTTTTGAGCGTATTGCTCCTGTGTATGATCGCTTAAACGATCGCCTGAGCTTTGGACAGCATCGAATTTGGAAGCTCATGGCGGTAAAATGGAGTGAGGCTAAACCAGGAGACAAAGCTCTGGATGTATGCTGCGGTAGCGGAGATTTAGCGTTATTATTAGCAAAAAAAGTAGGAACAACTGGTAAGGTTACAGGATTAGATTTTGCTACTGAGCAACTGGCGATCGCGCGATCGCGAATGGTTAAATGTCCTACTGTGCCGATGGAATGGCTAGAAGGAGATGCTTTAAATTTGCCCTTTGCCGACAATCAGTTTGACTGCGCCACAATGGGCTATGGCTTGCGTAATGTAACGAATATTCCTCGATGCCTACAGGAGCTATACCGTGTTCTCAAGCCAGGGGCAAAGGCAGCCGTATTAGATTTTCATCGCCCCAGTCAAGGCTGGATGCAGAATTTTCAACAGTGG
This sequence comes from Chroococcales cyanobacterium, assembly GCA_038259125.1. Classification (GTDB taxonomy): domain Bacteria; phylum Cyanobacteriota; class Cyanobacteriia; order Cyanobacteriales; family Xenococcaceae; genus Waterburya. The sequence continues at coordinate 4,752 of JBBSPC010000209.1, forward strand.
TATCTAGCGACTATTGTTGTGCCTACTGCTGAAGACATGGGCTTGAAAGAAGAATATGCCTATCTCAATCCTAGTATTGAGCGATTTCCTGACGGTGCAAAACAGGTTGAAATGTCCAAAATAGCAGGTTTTGAGCAGGCAATTCATTATCCGCTGATGGGAGACATGATGGGGATATTAGTGCTAAGGAAATAGAATAGGATATAGAATTAACTTTTGCTGTTTAAATTTTATTGTTGATTCAATATACTGCTTTGGCACTAGCGAATCTCTGGATATTTTTTGTTCCCCCCATAGCTGGAAGCATTATTGGCTATTTCACTAATGATATAGCTATTAAAATGCTGTTTCGCCCTTATAAGGCTATTTATATAGGCAAACGCAAGCTACCTTTTACTCCTGGCTTAATTCCTAGTAATCAAGAGCGTTTAGCTCAGAAAGTCTCTGATACGATTATGGGTTCGTTACTCACTCCAGGGGAACTTCAAAAGCTAGCTCAACGGCTTCTAGCAACTGAACGTATACAAGGAGCGATCTTATGGCTTTTGAAACTAGCACTTGACCAAGTTAGGTCAGATCGAGAGCAAAAGACGGCTAAAATTTTGGCTAACATTCTCCACGATTTATTCAGTCAATCTTTACCTCGACTTTTAAAAGTATTAGCCAGAAAAGACGATTTCCTAGAAGCTCAAACTAATCAGATTTTTGAGCAAATACTGCTTAATTTTCAGTTAAAAGACGATCAGGCTAAGAAATTTTCTGATTGGTTGCTCGGCTCGGTACTACCTGCTGATACTATTCGTCGGGCAATGATTGATTTCTTAAGCGATCGCAACATTAAGGTTATTGATGAAGGTTTTCGCGAAAAAACTAGCGGTACATATTGGGTAGTTGCTAATTTATTTGGTTTACGCAATAGTTTGATACGGCTTCGTTCTTTTTGCCTGGATGAACCAGAAATTAGTAATGCTAGGCTTGAAGAATTAACCTACTCGCTACAAATTCGCGATCGCATCAAAAACTGGCTTAGGAATCTTTCACTGCAAAATTTACCCGTCTCTACGGTTAGACAACTTCGTAAAACTGTACAAGAGGCAGTACGTAACTATATTAGAGAAGAAGGAGGCGATGTCATAGTTCGTCTGGGCGACTCTGTAGAATGGGAAAACTTAGCTGCGTTGATCCTCAAGCGTCTTCAATCTTCCCCTACGGTTAATGATTCCCTCGAAATAATTAGCCAAGAATTGGCTTTAGTTCTAGAACGTTACCTGGAAAAAGACTTAGAAAAGCTTGTTACTCAGGCTATACCTATTCTTTCAATCGATCGGGTAATTATTGAGCGGATTAGTGCCACCACACCCGAAGAATTAGAAGCCTCAGTTCAGGGTATTGTAAAAAATGAACTTCAGGCGATCGTTAACTTAGGAGGCGTATTAGGATTTATTGTGGGGCTATTGCAAACAGTTCTTTTGTTTTTTAACTAGCTGCTGATATTGTTTACAGCATGGTTGGTTGATCGATCCAGAAGATCGTTCCATCCTAATTTTCTTTCCTAATCGCCTGCCTGTTTTAGAAAATATTGATTTGGAACTTGAGGTGACTACAGTTTTCAGTTGCTTGAAGATGAATTCATGCTTCTTTTATGACTTTAAGTAAAAAAAGATTGAATTGCTCTACAGTTGTATAGCAATACAAAGTTATCTTAGGACAAAATCAGCTAAAATCAAGGCGATCTCTAAAATAAAAAGATTATGCCGACTCCCTACAGCTACGATCTAAGAAAAAAAGCCGTAGATACCTATCACAGAGGTGAAAAGAAGATAGCTATTTGTCGATTAATGAAAATTAGCCGAAATACTTTAGATCTTTGGTTGCA
>JBBSPC010000210.1:0-6563 GCA_038259125.1 Chroococcales cyanobacterium
TAACAACGGCTCAATAATTTTCCACTCTTTATCTGTCAAATCGCTTGAATATCCCATTTCTTGCCCCAGCTTACTTAAATTTCTCTACTTTGCCTTGATTCTACGCGATCGCCCAAAAGATCTCAAATGGATTCTATATTGATTGTGTCAACAATTCTCAACCTCATCAAAGGTACTGAATAATTTATACTTTTTGGCAAGTCACTATTTAAAATAAATTCGACAAAATTTCAACTGAATCATGCCCACAACCGCTTCTAGTAATAAATCTCCTCTCGCTGCTGATCTTATTGCCAAACTACAGGCTGGAGAAAGTTTAGCTGATGCAGATTATAGTAATTTAGATCTATATGCGATCGCTCTTAATCAAGCTAATTTGGCACAAGTTAACTTTTCTCACAGTATTTTGACTAATGCAGATTTAATAAAAGCAGATTTAAGGGGGGCTAATCTTCAAAAAGCAGATTTAAGGGGGGCTAATCTTCAAAAAGCAGATTTAAGGGGGGCAAACTTGACAGGGGCATATTTGAGCCGTGCTGATTTACGTGGGGCTAATCTTAAGAATACTAATTTGGAAGATACCCAGTTTAAAGTAACTATTTACGACAACGAAACTATTTTTCCTCAAGGGTTTGATTACAAAACTTGTGGTGCAGTAGGTCCTGGAGCTAGTCTTAATGGTGCTTATTTGAATACAGCTAATCTGCGAGGGGTAGACTTAACTGGAGCAAAAATGATCGGGGCTTATCTAAGCGGTGCAGATTTAACAGGGGCGATATTAGATGATGTTTCCTTTAGTGGCGCAAATCTGCAAAAGGCGATTATGACAGGAGCTAGTTTGCGTAATGCTCGTCTAGGTAACACGGAATTGAAGGGCGTTGATTTTCGTGCCGCTGATTTGACAGGAGCAAATCTAGATAATATTCAAAATGTGGCGGGAGCAGACTTTAGTATGGTTAAGGGTTTAAGCGAGCAAGCTCGTTCTGCTATTTTAGGGTTTCCTGCACCGGATTTAACTACCTGGAATGCTTATACTCGCTGCAACACTAAAGATAGTTTAGAAATAGAGCCTTGATCTTGCTTGATTTCAAAATCTAACTGTTTATCTCTACTATGGCGATCAAGTGTATTTTGCAGTACTAAATTAAATAATAAATAATGATCCTGATGATAGTAGTGCTTTTATGAAACCTACATTAATTATCATTTCAGGATTTTCTTGCACAGGTAAAACAGTTTTAGCCAAAAAAATAGGTAAGCGTTTTTCGTTACCAGCCATTGGTAGAGACGACTTGAAAGAATCTCTGTATGATTCGCTAGGATATTCAGATCGAAAGTGGTCAAAAAAGCTTGGTGTTGATAGCTATAAGCTGCTCTATTTAACAACCGAAAAATTATTAACGGCAAATAGTTCAATAATTGTTGAAAGCAATTTCAAAGTAAAATCTGATACAGAGAAACTAAAAATCTTAAAAGATAAATATCAATGTAATCTTTTACAAATTCACTGTTATATACCAATACCGCTAGCTTTAGCCAGATTCAAACAGAAAGCGCAATCTGGCTAAAGACATCCTGGTCATGTAGACCATCTAAACTATGAGGAGATGGAATTTAACTTTAAACAAGGTGGCTATGAAATCTTAGATATTTGTGACCAAACTTTAAAGGTTGACACTACTAATTTTGAAGATATTGATTACAAAGCAATATTTAATATTATGCAAGATTATTTGTTTAATGGTTAGAGCGGTAGAGAAACCTATCCATTAAATAGTAAAGCTTATTTTTACAGGCGATCGCACTTCAAAGCAATAAGCCAGACAATCTAAAAGAAGCAGTTAGAAAATAACAATCAAACGCCGTGTGCAACTTATTTGAGTATTGAAAAGAAAAATTCCATTACTAGAAGATAAAAACTCTAGCTCAAATGGAAAAATGTTTAGTACCGAAGATTTTATCATCACTGTATATTGTTGTGTAGATGATTTGTGGAATGAAATTACCCAAGGACAAAAAATCAGAAAAGGAGGATTTGCTCCCAGTTTAAGTGATAGCGAAGTAATAACAATGGAAATTATGGGTGAATTCTTGGCAATCGAAACGGACAAAGGGATTTAAAGCTGTTTTAGAGGTCATTGCCGTGACTTATTTCCCCAAATTAAAAGCAGAACTACTTTTGTTTGTAGCACCAAATCTTTGGTGCTACAAACAACAATTACAAAAGCGATTAGCTAGGGAATTAGGAGGTTTCAACGATCAGATTCATCTTATTGATGGGTTTCCAATTCCCTTATGTCACTAAGGAAATTAAATGTACCTGTGGTGAGTGTGATTTAAAAGGTAATTACTATAAGGTACATACGTGATCGCCGTGCTTGATTTCACTACAAGCTTACTGTAAACAGACGACCGTTCCAATTCTTTTATTTCGGGAATAGATGTCGCCTTACCCCAATACCTGGATTAAAAATACTTGCTACCTCCTCATCAGATAATTTATCAAGTTGAGTTTTAAAATCTTTGACTGTGAAAGCATAGCCTCTGGCTTGAGCCTTAGAAATGAAAGCTTCTGGATCGCTAAGGGCTTTCTGTCTTTCCTGTTGAGCGTATGCTTGCTCTACCTTTTTGTAGATTCGAGCAGCATTTTCCTTAGTCATGATTGTGCCTCCTCTTACAAGGACGAATTTTTTAAGGATGTTTTTTTAACTTTTTATAATTTCAGCTAACATACGAAAAAGTTATCTAAACATATTTTGATTATAATTCATCATGATTTCCTGACAACCGAAGTGTTTTTAAAGCTTAATGAAATTCGTAATTGATATATCGATTTCTTAGAATAATAATTTTTAACGACCAAGCGATCGCCCGTAGAAAATTAGAATGGATCGCCCAAAAGATGGATGCAATCGCGCTTTCTGTTCGATTGCCTCAAGCCAGCGTTCAATAATACTTTAACCCCGATTTTCATAAGCCTCATAATCACAGGGTAAGCGCAAGAAAAAAAGGAGCAAAATGTGCTAAATGATGAAGGGAAGTAGATTACTCCCGCAACTATAATGGCTAAAGGCTTTGCTCAAAAATCAGAATCAAAAAAGTTAAAGATAACAGCTAAACAAACGTTACAACAGTGGTTGTCATTTTCAACTATCCTCTCAACAATTGCAGGCTGTAGAAACGGCAGCTAGAGAAAAAGCTATTGCGATCGCCGTGAAGCAGGTTAAGCAGCAGCGGAGGTATACAAAGTTGAGGGAGAGACTAGAAGGTAAAAATTAACCAGCTATCTATTTTGTCTGTCAAGAAAATCTCTCTTTAGACTCGTGTTTATCTTTCTTTTAACTGTGAAACTAAGTGATAAATACAAAAGAAAGACTATGGAAAAGACATTGTTCGATAAAACCTTCCGTGACAGCAATGGTAATATTGTTATTGCTCAACCACCGAATTTACCTATTATTGTCTGGGGTGTAGCTAGTTTGCTCAAACTAATTTTTACAAGTGGCTTAACCAATGTAGGGTTGGACTTAATAGCTTTTGGCTCTTTGTTTACTTGGGCGTGGCTTGAATTATTTCAAGGCGTTAATTATTTTCGCAGGACGCTAGGTTTCGTTGTGTTAATTGGATTTGTTGGGTTAAAAATTTTTAACAGTAATACAATTTAAACTCTAATTGCTGCTGAGAAGTAAAAGTTGCCTTACTATCAGGGCGATCGCTTGTAATCACAATTGGCGATCGCTCTTAATTAATTTTGACAGCCAGTGACACATTGTCCCGAACCGTCGAACTCCATCGCTTGTCCACTCAAGAGAACGTATACAGGTACATTTGTTGCTTTAATAAATTCGTCCGTCTTCGTACCTGGAATAATCTTTCCTTTTTCTGTAGCAGCTTCATTAGCGTGTGAGGCGATCGCTGAATTGGGTTTGACTAATTCATTGATTACATAGGCTGCTTCAGCAGGACCAGTTGTATATGTATCTCCGATATTGATTACCGCTAATTGAGCATTATACTGATTGCTTACTACTGTTTCTTGCTCGGCGGTGACTCCAGTATCCCCTGATAAATATACCACTAGCCCGTTGGTGAATGTCAGTACATAACCCGTTGGTGGACCGACATAAGCAGTAAGACCAGCAGCTTTGAGATTTTCTCCTAGTTCACCTTCAATAAACTCACCACTCAATCCATTCGAGTGAACTGCTGGTACGGTCGTAATCTTGACTCCGCCCACATCAATCGAAGCACCAAAGCGAACAAGCTGCACCGATTCGGAATTGCCACCATTGGCTTCTACTTTATTTGCCAAAAAACTACTCATTTCGCTGCCGACAACAATGTCAGCTTTTTTGGCTACGGCAATATCAACAGTGTTTGAGCTTGGCGTAGCATCTTCATTTACCTCTGGTTCGCCACACTCACCTGCATTCACCTCAGTTATACGGCGATCGCCCAAATGATCGCCATGAACGTGACTTAACAAAACTGCATCAATATCGCCCAAGCGTTCGTCTTCACCGCCAGCAACAGTTCGTCCTACATCGTAAACTAGACGTGTTCCATTGGGGTCTTCAAGTATCAATGCACGGTCAAATTTACAAAACTCGCCATCGTGACTACCCAATGGTGTAATTTGTACTTCCGATCCATAAGCAGCAGAAGCAAGCATCTGAGCAATCGCAAATGCAATCGGTGCAAAAAAGTAATTCTTCATCTTAAAGTTTTGTAGTAAATGTAATGTTTCTAGTTTCTGTTTAATCTTTGCATAGACTAAACTCATTTTCTTCTTTTGCTTTTGCCAATCAAGACCTTTAGTATTTCTATGACCGATACCTTCTTATCATTCATCCTCTCAACACTTGCCACTAACCACTTAGGAATATAATGAGACTTTTTGATGATGCGATCGCCTTGCTGCCATTCCTCATAGTGATACCAATACTGTCTGTACTCTTTGCCACTCCGCTTTATCGGTTTACATTCAATGTATCCCTTACCGTGTCCTTGTTTACGCTTTCTTGTAGTGGGGGGTGTTGGTTCTTCCCCCCTACTTATTTCATCTCCTCCCAGTAAAAACAGTATGTCTGCAATAGGTTTCTTTAAAACCGCCTAGATTGGTTTTTGGTCAATACTAATATACCAACTGTAATTTAGATTACATTCCAATTTAGAGGGTAAACAGTTTGTCAAAAACAAATCAATTGTCTGGCGCAGTAAAAAAAGGCAATATTACTCTCGAATTAGCGATCGCTATTATTTCTCAAGCTAGTGTAGAGGAAATTTCTCAGGCTTTGAAGAAAGTACCACGTTCGGTAACCGCTAAAATCGTTATAGCAATTGGTAGATATTGGAAAGAGTCAGCATAAAAGTTCTTTCGTTCTTCAGTCACGGGTAAGACTTTCTCCCCGTTTAGCTTTTACTCTGTAACTTAAGACTCTGTTGATATTGTTCGATCAAGTTCTGGCAATTCTGACTTGCTTAATAGGCTTGTTTCATTCAAAGCTTTTCTATTCGCGAAATCGCGTTTTTTTGACGCTTATTGAGCTTGTTTACTCAATTCTGTTGCTTGAAATGAATAGAGAATTAGAGCAAATATGGTAAGCCATTTAGTCAGATTTAGGGAAGGCGCGATCGCGCTTTAATCGTATTAACTGGGATAAATAGTTCAGTTAAAGGAAATTAACGCAATCGCTCTTATCGTTTTTATTTGTTAGTTACTAAAAGCATCTTTGATGTTATCAATAGTGCTTTCAACAACATTTTGAGTTTTGTCTACCGCTCCTTTGGTTCTAGCTGCATCTTTGTTTGCTTTTTGCTCGATTCGATCTGAGTCTCTTTCAGCTTTGTTTTCTAGCAAACTGTTGTTGTCTGTCGCGCTATCGACTTTACTTGCGTTTTTGTTAGCAGTCTGTTTTACCTGTTTTTTTGTGTCGTCAACAAAATCTTTAGTTTCCTCTAAACCTCGATTGACTTTGTTTTCAATTTGATCGCCAGCGTCAGCTAACATCATTGAATCAGCCATAGCTGTATTGTTAGCTAAGAACATACCTTGCCAGACAAAAGCGATAGTTAGAAGACTTAATAGACTTGTAGCTATCCAACGTTTAATCGATGAAAATTGTTTTCCGTGCATAATTTATCTTTAATGTAATATTCAACCAAACTTAGCATTACAAGTTTTACTTTATTTAGTAAATCTTTAAAATCCCTCTTGGGATAGAAGTTTTGAACAAAATAATTAAACGAGATCGCCATCAAAGAGATTGCTCCTGCCTTTAAGATAGACGTTCAAGAGCTTTAGCATAAAGAACTTTTGAGTCTTGCAACTGAAAAACTCCTGATTTGGAATCTAAAAAAAGCTCTTCAACACGGAAACGCAATCCATATTGCCAAAGAATTTGTAGAGATGGATTTTCATCACCTGAATTCGATATAAGCGATAAAATTGAAAATCAATCAGAGTAAGGATATTATCAATTTCTCCAAGTTCATTAATAATTAAATGGAGTTTAAACCCGAAGAACCACCCCATAGAACTTTTCCCCCAAGCAGCTAAATGA
>JBBSPC010000211.1:0-6550 GCA_038259125.1 Chroococcales cyanobacterium
CAATCTTGCTATATTGAGCAGGTAACTCCCTTGTTTGACCAAAATACTGAGAATCTGCTTGGTCAACAATTGCAGCGATGGGGTAGAGAAATGCTGTATGAAGAAAGCATGGCTGTCGCTGACCAAATTTTGCAGCTAGCAGAATAAACTAAAGAGAATAATAAAAATCAAGAAAATATCTTTTGTAGAAGTTACCCATTGACAGTAATAAAAAGTAGGTGAGCGGTATGATATTTATATTGCTCATCACTTTTGATTAATTTTGACAGAACAGTTCCAGTCCTCGACGATCAAGTGTACCGTCAAAGGGCATCAAGATAATCCCTCGGTTTATATTCTTTTTATACTAACAGAAGCAAAATATGTGCGTTGCCTGTGCCTGTCTGAATTTAAGTGATTGCTAGCCTACCAAAAAACAAGCGTTGGAGTAATTAGTAATGAGCAGGGTAAAGCAAAAACGTAGTCGTGGCATTGTTCTTACGTCTACAGGGCTAAAAAAACTTGAAGCAGCCAGATATGAATCCGAATGTAAGGAAAATTATGGTGAAAGATATACCTACGAGAATATAAGCGAAATAACTAATTTAGATATTAACACGATTAAAAAAGTGCTGGCTGCCAAAGAAGGAGTTGACAAGCGATCGCTAGAAAAATTTTTAATTGCTTTCAATTTAGAGTTAACGGCAGAAATTTATAGCAAACCTCGCCCTAATAAACGCCAAGATTGGGGCGAAGCAATTTCGGTAGATCACTTTTTCGGACGCTCAAATGAACTCAAAACTTTGGGCAATTGGCTACTAAAGGATCGCTGCCGATTAATAGCACTGGTGGGAATGGGCGGAATAGGCAAAACAACTTTATCTGTTAAATTTGCCAAGCAAAATGAGGATAAGTTTGACTGTATTATTTGGAAATCTTTACGAGATGCTCCACCTGTTGCAGAAGTTATTGATAGCCTGATTGAATTTTGGTCTGAAGGAAAAGAAAAAGCTAACTTGCCCCTAAGATTAGGCGAGAAGATCACCCTACTGATTGAATATTTGCGTTCTTTTCGCTGTCTTATTTTCCTAGATAATGCCGAATCAATTCTAGATAAGGGTAATAGAGCAGGAAAATATCGTCCAGGATATGAAGACTATGGCGAACTTTTAAGTAGAGTCGGCTTGAGCGATCATCTTAGCTGTTTAGTGATCACAACCAGAGAAAAGCCGAAAGAAGTTGCTGCCTTAGAAGGAGCAGATTTTTTAGTTCGTTCCTTACAATTAGCAGGATTGAAGCAAGGACAAGAAATTTTAAAACTCAAGGGACTTACTGGGTCGGAGTTAGAACTAAATACTCTTGGCGATCGCTATGGAGGTAATCCCCTGGCGTTAAAGGTAGTAGCTACCACTATTCAAGATTTGTTTGCTGGCAATATCGCTGAATTTTTACGCCAGGATCGGGCTATTTTTGGTGATATTCGGGATCGTTTAGACCAACAGTTTGAGCGATTATCTGATTTAGAACAAGAAATAATGCGCTGGCTGGCGATCGCTCGTGAACCGACTTCCTTGTCAGAATTGCAGGACGATTTTGTCTTGCCGATATCGCCCATAAAGTTATTAGAAGCCCTAGAATCTCTGTCTAGGCGTTCTTTGATTGAAAATAATGCTTCTTGCTTTACCCAGCAGCCTGTAGTCATGGAGTATGTAACCAGCCAGTTAATTGAGGTAGTCTGTGAAGAAATTTTGACGCAAAAACCTTTGGTTTTTCGAGATCACGCCCTGATTAAAGCCATAGCCAAAGACTACATCAGAGAAAATCAAATTCGCCTTATTCTTCAGCCAGTTATCAATGGGCTTTTAGCGGCCTTGAGAAGTAAAAAAGATCTTGAGTCCTATTTAAGGCAAATTCTGGCAACAATACAAGAATCACCCCTAGAAAAATGCTATGTGGCGGGAAATATTATCAATTTGTTTTGCCAGTTGGAAACTGACTTAACTGGTTATGATTTTTCCAATTTATGTGTTTGGCAAGCAGATTTACGCCAAGCGCACTTGCACAAAGTCAATTTCCAAAATGCAGACTTATCCAAGTCAGTCTTTGCCGAAAACTTTGGCGGGATTTGGTCGCTAGCCTTTAGTCACGATGGACAATACTTAGCTGCCGGAGATACTAAAGGAAATATTCTTTTACGAAAAGTAGCAGATGGTCAGCCAATACGTAGTTTTACAGGTCATAATGCCTGGGTAGTTTCTCTTGCTTTTAGCCCTGATGGTAAGACCCTCGCTAGCAGCAGTTGTGACTATACTGCCAAGCTTTGGGATCTAAATACTGGTCAATGTCTACATTCTTTAGATGAGCATGAACACGAAGTTTGGTCAGTTGCATTTAGTCCTAATGGTGAAACTCTAGCTACTGGCTGCGATGATTGCTATGCAAGACTTTGGAGTGTCAGCACGGGTAAATGTATTCAAGTTTTTTCAGGACATACAGATTATGTACTTTCAGTAGCTTTTAGCTCAGATGGTCAAAAACTTTTTAGTGGCAGTCACGATAACACAATTAAGCAGTGGGATATCAAAACAGGTAAATGTCTCCAGATTTTTCGAGGGCATGATAAAGGGGTAAGATCCATCAGCGTCAGTCCTTGTGGGCAAATGCTTGCCAGTGGTAGTAACGATCAAACAGTAAGGTTGTGGGATACAAAAACAGGTAAATGTCTCCATATTTTTCGAGGACATGACAACATGGTTTTATCAGTCGCTTTTTGCCCACGAGACAATCTTCTAGTTAGTAGCAGTGTCGATCAAACTTTAAGGCTATGGGATGTTGATACTGGAGAATGTCTTAAAGTTTTTCAAGGACATTCTAATATGATTAATTCTGTTACCTTCAATTCACAGAGTAATATTTTAGCCAGTGGCAGTTACGATCAGTCAATAAAGCTATGGAATATTAATACCTATCAATGTGTAAAAACCTTTCAAGGAAATAATAATCAGGCACTTTCTGTCATTTTTAGTGCAGATGGTCAAACTATAGTCAGTGGTGGTCACGATCACAAGATCAGACTGTGGGATGTCAAAACTGGCAAGATAATCAAAATCTTACATAAACACACCAATTGGGTTTACTCTGTTGCTTTCAATGCCAAAAATAATCTTATAGCCAGTGGTAGTGGAGATAAAACAATTAAAATTTGGGATGTCGCCACTGGCAAAGTAATTAAAACTTTATTTGAACATCAAGCTGTAGTTCGTTCTGTTGCTTTTAGTTTTGATGGTCAAATTTTGGCAAGCAGCAGTGAAGATAAAACAATTAAATTGTGGAATATTCAAACTGGTCAGATATTAACAACTTTACAAGGACATCAAGCAGAAATATGGTCAATTGCCTTCAGTCCTGATGATCGGCAATTGGCTAGTGGTTCTTTGGATGGAACTGCCAAATTGTGGAATATTAGCACTGGAAAATGCATGAAGACTTTAGACGAACATACAAGTTGGGTCTTGTCAGTTGCATTTAGTTTGGATAATAAAACTTTGGCTACTACCAGTCCAGATCAAACAATCAGACTTTGGGACACGACTACTGGAGAATGCAAAGTTATATTACGAGAAAATAAGGGCTATTCACAATTGGTTGCCTTCAGTAATGATAGTCAAACAATAGCCAGCTACAATCAGGATTACGATATTAAGTTATGGAATATAACATCTGAACAATGTATCAGAATTTTGCATGGTCATAAAGCGTTGATTAGCTCAATGGCTTTTAGTCCTGACAATCGCACTTTAGTTAGCAGTAGTGAAGATGAAACAATTAATCTGTGGAATTTAGAAAGTGGTAAGTGTATTAAAACCTTAAAAGTAAAGAAACCCTACCAATTTATGAGTATTACAGGAGCTAAAGGTTTAACAAAAGCCAATTTCGATGTTTTAAAAACATTAGGAGCTAATGAAAGTTAGCGCAATCAAGTAGCTAGGCAAAATTAAATAGAGAACGCTTGGTGTCATATTTTATTATGTATGGGATGGTTATCTTGGACTATGACCGTAATTTGACCAGTCTGAGCTAACCGTTTGGCGGCTTTTTCTGCTTGCCAATCTAGAAGTTTGACATAAGTATCCCCCTTAAAACTTCCTAATTTCAAGCCATAGTCGAAACTAACTCCAACTGAATAAAGTCCTAAAATAAGGCAAATATCCAGCCATCCTCACAATTTCTTCAAACTTTATTGCTACTCTTAAGCCATAAAAGAAAAATAATTTTAATAGATTACTAAATTAAAGCTCAGGAGATGGAGGCAATGACCGAAGAAGGCAAAATATGGTGTCCAGCCGTGGAATTTAACGAAACCGATAGAAATTTAATTCTTAAAGCAGAAATTCCTGGAATTGAAATCAAACATCTAAATATTAGTGCAGAACCCGAATCTATCTCAATTACCGGAATTCATGACCATCATCAGTCATTGGCGGAAAAAGAACTAATTCCCTCTCAACTCCACTATGGGCAACTTGAATGTAATGTTCCTTTGCCAGAACCAATTCAAGTCAACCATGTTAGAGCAGAACTAATTGATGGAATCCTAACAATAACTATGCCCAAGGCAAATATAACAAGCGTAGCTATTACTTAACAGTCTTCTAGCGATAAATAAGAGGAAACTATAGATTCGCAAAGTCGAGGTCAAAGCAATGAAGGTACGTAGCAAATCATCAAGCTCAACCCAAATACTAATCGGATTTTCTGTATTGCTAATGTTCATAGCTCAGACTAGTGTTCTTTGGGCATTAGGTAGGGTAATAAGAACTCGTCCGCATCTAGGACTTACTTTGGAATATCCCCTGACAAGACAACAATTTAATCAAGGTTTCTTAGCTGAATAATTAACTAAAGAGGTAAAAGATATGAAGATTTTTATATGGATAAAAGACACAACTCAATATCTTTGGGATGGAGTTTCAAGACTCTTTAAACCTACAGATGACGATTATCCAAAATCAGGAGTGCAGCCTTTTAGCGGAGATTCTGGCGAGGACTAAGGGAAGTATGCCTAAAATTTTAGCTATTGTAGAAAGGAGTAAAAATTTATCGTTCATGTCTTAGCCAGTAGAAATGGAAAACCTACTGGCTTTTTTCTAATCTCTGACTTGAAGGCTGTGTAATTTTTATTGGATTAAAAGTATAGATAACAGCGAGAATTAATTTTAAGGCGATCGCCATAAGATCTTAGATATTGCGCCAGAAATTAAGCAAAAGACATGAACTAATTTGATAATATCTTCCTTCACAACTTCCTCAAGTTTTATTTGTAATATATTTTATTATCAAGACTATAAATTAGAAATCTCAATTATAATTAACGCTTTTTATAAGTTTTAATAGTTGATTTGAAGGTTCTAATTTTTATTTACATCTGATAGTTAACTCTTGTTGTTGGTGGTGTTTCTTGAGTTGACTGTTGAATTACAAGCAAAAAGGAACAAAACGTTTATGAAAGCTACACAATTACTCCGACAATATCGTTATGGCATATTAGATTTTAAGGGTGCAAATTTACATTCTGTTCATCTTGAAGCTGCCGATCTAACGCGAATTAACTTAACTCAAGCAGATCTTAGTGATGCGGATCTCAGTGATACTGATTTAAGCGGTGCTTGTTTACAGCAGGCTAATTTGACTAACGCTAATTTGGTAAACGCTAGCTTAATAGGGGCAAATTTATCAGAAGTAAATCTAATTGGTGCAGATTTAGAAAATGCCGATCTTAGAGGCGCAGATTTGAGCGGTGCTGACTTACGCTACGCTAATCTACACCGTGCTAATTTATGCAGTGCAAATTTGACTGATGTGGATCTTGGTGGCGCAGATTTAAGCGGTGCAGATTTGACTGAAGCAAAACTAGCTGGTACAGATATTGCTGTAGCAGAAACCAAGAACGCAGTTATAGAACACATAAATTGGGGTGGAGATGAAAGAAAGCAAGAAAATACTTCCCACCATTGGGTTAGTTGGTCGGGATAGAATGAAGTCAGAGATTACTCCGCCCTAAACGGACGGAGCCTTCTTGCTCAATAGCCTCAACGGGTCGCAGACCCGCAACGGCTTTTCGCGCTGCTCTGACCGTTGGTCAAAATTCAGTTAGGGGCGAAGGGTTGTTCGCCCGTACAGAAGTTAAAAGTGATGATTTTGGTTGAACAATGTCATCTAAACATTGTTCAGTTTTTCTTGCCAATTGGCTTGAGATGTATCTATCTCAATTACGTAAGCTTGTTCTGCTGGGGAGAAATCTTCTGCTTTGGCTTGCTGATTGGTAATTAAGTCTGCGGTAGCATCGGAGATATCATTTTGACGTTGGTTTAAGCGATCGCGCAACACAGATACAGGTGCAGTACAGTGAATTATTTTCCAAGATATATTATACGCCTGGTGTGAATTAAATTTTAGTAAGCTGAGGAGGATTGAAAAGTCAAAACATCAATCTCAAAATGACGACGCAAGAAAAGCCGCAAAGTATGAGAGGTCATTTTGAGTGCCATATGAGTAGCCAAGCCACCAACAG
>JBBSPC010000212.1:0-6521 GCA_038259125.1 Chroococcales cyanobacterium
GGATTGATTTTAGGCATTCAATTTTGGTTTTTAAACGCTTTTACAGCGATCGCTATCTATCAAAAAATGCTTGAAACAAGCCTAGAACCACCTATTTTCGTTAACAATTATATAGTAAATTTGTACGGTGCGTAAGTCCTATCTGCGATCTTGCCAAGATAATAACAAGAGTAAATTGTAGTATTATATATGTAAGATTTACGCAAAATGTTTGATGATTGCTTGAGCAAATTCAGAGCATTTTAAAGGAGGGTCAACAGGAGGTTCGATCAATCTAGCTAAATCATAGGTAACCTCACTATTGGCGATCGCTTTAGCTAATCCCTTTTGAATTAAATCCGCCGCTTCTTGCCAACCCATAAACTCTAGCATCATTACTCCAGAGAGAATCACCGAGCCTGGATTAATCCGATCTAGTCCAGCGTGTTTTGGTGCTGTGCCGTGGGTAGCCTCAAAGATAGCGCAATCGTCACCAATGTTTGCCCCAGGACTCATACCCAAACCGCCAACAATCGCTGCTGCTGCATCAGAAATGTAATCGCCGTTCAGGTTCATCGTTGCTAAGATAGAATAATCATCAGGGCGGGTTTGAATTTGCTGAAAAATACTGTCAGCAATGCGATCGTTTACCATAATCTTGCTTTTCCATTTGCCTTGCCCGTGAGTATCCCAAATATTGTCTAGAACTTCTTGAACTTCTTGGCTAATTTTTTCCTGTTTTTCAGGAGTTAGAGCATTATATCCAGGTTCTATTTTACGAGCATTATCTTCAATTGAAAGATTACTATTTGCTTCTTTATTGCTTAAAATCCAAGATTCTCTTTCGGTAACACATTCACCCCGAAATTCTGTAGTCGCCAATTCATAACCCCAGTCACGAAAAGCACCTTCGGTATATTTCATAATATTACCCTTGTGTACTAAGGTAACCTGTTGCTTGTTGGCAGTCAGTTTTAAAGCGTGCTGAATTGCTTTTCTAATTAAGCGTTGTGAACCAGTTTTGCTGATCGGCTTGATGCCAATTCCTGAATCTAAAGGAATTTGCTTGTTGCCATGTTCAGGAGTGTTGGGAATCAAATCTGTGTTTAATAAATTAATCAACCTAGTGCCAATTTCGTCCCCTTGTTTCCATTCGATACCTAGATAAATATCCTCGGTATTTTCACGATAAACAATTACGTCCAGCTTTTCAGGATATTTGTGAGGTGATGGCGTGCCTTGATAGTAACGACAGGGACGCACACAGGCATAAAGCTGAAATATCTGGCGCAAAGCTACATTTAAAGAACGAATTCCTCCACCTACAGGTGTAGTTAAAGGACCCTTTATTGCTACTCCATACTCTTTAATCGCATCTAGAGTATCCTGAGGAAGATATTGGTAAGTGCCATATTTTTCGCAGGCTTCGTCTCCCGCATATACCTTAAACCAATTGATTTTACGCTTGTCACCGTAGGCGGTTTTGACCGCTGCATCAATTACAGCCTCGGTAGCTGGCCAAATATCTACTCCAGTACCGTCACCACGAATAAAAGGAATGACTGGATCATCAGGGACAATAGGCTTGCCATCTTGAAAAGTTATCTTAGAGCCAGCGTTTGGTGGTGTGAGTTTTTCGTACATACGGTTGTAATTAAGAAAAAATGAATATAGCTACAGTACAATTAAATCGCTCTGATTTGACAGTAGCAAAATTTTTTAGCTGAAGTTTTTAAATAAAAATAATAATTATGATGAATTAGAAGACCGTATTCAAGGACACACTATTGGCGCTGACAGTTATCGTACTAAACCTTTCGAAATGAAAGAGTTACTGGCTAACATCGACCGCTGACCCACGGCTAAATCTAAAAAATTAGGATTTGCTAATTTGACCATAATTTTAAGCAGTGACTACAGCCAAACCGTGATAGGATTTTCATCATAGACAACTAAGTACAAACACTCATCTTTCTTTAGAGCAAAAAAGCGATTTTGTCTAGAGCTTACTCTGCACCTGTAAGTTTTAAATAGTAGCAGATTAACCGCCTGGGGAAAAATTTATATGGACGATATTAGAGATTTAAACCACCCAATATATTCAGAATCAGAAAAGAATCAATTAAAGCTAGTTTCTCAATTACTAGAAGCAGGAGAAACTGGTTTAAATATCTTATCAGATTGGATGGTTTCTCTTCAGGGTGAAGTTGACAATTTAGCTTTAGGCAAAGCATATCAAGCTCTATATCTTGATACCAATCCCGCCATTCAAGATTTTTTAGCCAACAATTTTCCTCAAGGTGTTGTTCCCCTCAAGTCAGAGCAAAACATTGACTATCAAGCCTTACAACAATTATTGGCTCAACAAGATTTTCAAGGTGCTGATGTAGTGACCTTACAAAAGCTGTGTGAGTTAGCAGGTGCAGCAGCCGTTGAGAGAAAGTGGGTTTACTTTACAGAAGTAGAAAATTTTTCGATCACAGACCTCCACACTTTGGATCGATTATGGTTGATGCACTCTCAAGGAAAGTTTGGTTTCTCTGTACAAAGACGAATTTGGCTATCTGTTGGTAAAGATTTTTCTAAATTGTGGACTAAGATAGGCTGGAAATCTGAAAATACATGGACACGTTACCCCAAAGAATTTACCTGGGATTTAACTGCTCCTGATGGTCATTTACCTTTATCTAATCAATTGCGTGGTGTAAGGCTCATAGATGCTATATTTGCTCATTCAGCTTGGACTAGAGTTTAGTAGTAGCAAACGTTTTTCTAAATCAGTTTATCTAAAATTTCGCGCTGCTTGGTTAAAAACGAAAAGTTTAATTTTTTGGATGGCGGAATAATCTCTGACTATAATCAAGTCTTAATTTCTTGGAGAGCCAAAATACTGAATTAAAGCTAGTTTTTACTCTCTAAACACTATTATTTTCAAGATTTATGCTGGAAATGTTCGTTCGAGCAGATTTTCGGGAACTTTAAAAGAAGCAAGCTAATCAAAGCATAAGTTCTTTTTCATTTACTAGAAAAGAATTTAGTGATCTAAAATTAGCCATCTAGTCTAATATGTTCATTTTTATAAAGTTGTCAAAATATGCTCGAATTTATTAGTTTATCAAGCTTTCAAAGCATAATTTAGCAGTATTGGTTTACACCAGAGTTATGACTAAATATTCGGTATAGCGCTGCATTAGCTACGCTGTGTTGGGCAAAATTCTGGTTCAATTTCTTGACCAAAATTTTGTAGCAGAATATTTTTGGAGTCCATATACAATAACTTTTATTAAAAATTAAGTAATACCAGTGGAAGCAGTAGATTTAGGGTTACCAGTCACCAATATGACTAAGCCACAAAACCAACTTTTTTGCCGTTTAGATGGTCTTACCTCTTCAACGAGAGAGCAGCTAAGATTAACCACTTTAAGTCAACTAGGCTTATTGGTTTCTGAGTCAGTTCCTGTTTTTGAAGAAGTGACCCAAAAAGCTGCAACTTTTGTCAATGCGCCCATGTCTATTTTGGGTCTGGCTATTGAAGGTGAACTATGGTTTAAATCAGCAGTTGGTCTATCAACAACTGGTTTAATGAATCAGTTAGCATCTCAACGAAAAATATCTCTTGATGAGTCTTTTAGTATTTATGTTATTGATAGTCAGCAGCCATTAGTTATAGATAATACTTTAAGTGATGCTGTTTTTGCCCATAGTGTTTTGACTCAGCATTATGGGATTCGAGCTTATTTAGGTGTTCCTCTAATTAGTTCTGATGATTTATGTATCGGAACTCTAGAAGTAATGGACTGGAAAACTAGAAAGTTTAATGAGCGCGACATAGATCATTTAGCTTTACTAGCTCGCTGGTGTTTAGGAGAATTTGAACGTCATCAGAGTATCAAAACTAAAGAAGCAAATTCTTCGAGTTTTACTCAACCAGGGTGGCAAAAAGCTAATAGCTTGATCTTGCCTGCTAGAGTAGATTTGGGTTCAAGTGACTGTGCAGCTACGGGGAAAAAATTAGCTCATGCAGCTCAATTTAGTGAAGATAGTCAAGCCTCATTAAAAGCTGCCACTAATCCAATTAAAATTAAGCTTTTATCTCAACTAACCCAAGAGTTAAAAACTCCTCTAACTTCGGTAATTGGTATGGCGAGCGTACTACATCGCGAGGTGTATGGACCTTTGACCGTTAAGCAAAGGGAGTATTTAGAAATTATTCACGATAGTGGTCAAAATTTGATTAACTTAGTCGATGAAATTGTCAGTCTAGGAATTTTAAACGCGCAAAATTCTGAGATCAACACCACAGCAGTAGATATTGAAATGCTTTGTCAGCAGGTAATTAATAGCCTGGAGGACAGTGCTAAACAGCATCAGCAAGCATTATGTCTTTCTATTGAGCCTGGCAATAGAATTTGGTCTTTAGATAAAGAAAAAGTACGACAAGCTCTTTACTATTTAATTACCAGTATTTTGGAAATGTCTGAAGCTGGTGGCGAAATAAAAATTCATGTTTCTCGCAGAAATAAAGCCTTAAATATTGCAGTAGGTATTTCTCATCCTTGGTTAGGAGAAAATTTTGGTGAATCAAATCTTCATTCTCAAGCAATTATCAAAGCTTTAAGTCTTAATCAAGATAATTCTCAAAATCTTGATGGTTTTAATGCGGGAATGAGTGATATTGCTTTGAGTAACCATCAAATATTAACCTCTACTGCG
This sequence comes from Chroococcales cyanobacterium, assembly GCA_038259125.1. GTDB lineage: Bacteria > Cyanobacteriota > Cyanobacteriia > Cyanobacteriales > Xenococcaceae > Waterburya. The sequence continues at coordinate 4,693 of JBBSPC010000212.1, forward strand.
TTAATGATGGTTATTAATGAGGAAGATTCTTTGGATAAAGTGGTTAATAAAATTCCCCGTGATGTTTTAGGACTATTATTTTGCTGTCATTTAACCGAAATACATGAAGGATATGTAGTTGTTCAAGGTTCTCTTAATTCTAGTTATCGTTATGTGCTGCAATTTCCGAAAACTTGTTCGGCACAAGAGTAAAATCTGAATATAAGCAATACGTGGTTTAGGATAAGGATGTTCAATTTTACTTAATCCTATCCATGAAATCGGCTTGGTCAACCATCACGTTCTCAAAGCCACAGTTGCATCAGTGGCAGAAAGGTAGCTATCTTCATCGAGCAGTTGGCGCTTTATCTAACTGGCGACAGGGAAGTTTGCTGTTGCAATGGTCTGAGGCAATTGCAACTTGTTTAATTAGCCTAGTTTTTGTATTTGCACCTTTTGTTTCTACTGCTTTAATTGGTGTTTTATTGATGGCTGTTGCAGCCTACTGGGTTTTAACTACTATTTCTGCATCTAAAAAAGAAAAACTTAGCATTACTCCGATTCATATTTTGGTTTTTTTGTACTGGTGCATAGCGGCGATCGCTACAGCTTTTTCACCAGTCAAATCTGCTGCCTTAAATGGTCTAGTAACCTTGACTATTTATTTAATACTATTTGCTTTAGCAGCACAAATATTGCGATCGCCTAAGCTATATAACTGGATTATCACTAGCTATTTATTAACTGCTTTGGTAGTTAGTTCTTATGGTGTGCGCCAGGAGTTTTTTGGCGTACAGCAGTTAGCCACTTGGAATGATCCCACCTCACCCTTGGCAAACGAGACTAGAGTTTATAGCTACTTAGGCAATCCTAACTTGTTGGGAGGATATTTGTTGCCAGCGATCGCCCTAAGCATAGCTGCGGTTTTTATTTGGCGGGGTCCGATTAAAAAAACCCTAGCGGTAACTATGGTAATTATTAATTCGAGCTGTCTATATTTTACTGGTAGTCGTGGGGCATGGTTGGCTATGACAGTATTAATTGCCGTAATGCTCTTGCTGTTTTACTATTGGTGGCGTGAATATTTACCTCGCTTCTGGCAAATTTGGTTATTACCTTTAGTATTTGGCAGTTTGGGAGGATTGTTTATCTTGGCATTTATTTCTCTAGAGCCTTTACGCATCAGAGTTATGAGTATTTTTGCAGGTAGAGGAGATAGCAGCAATAATTTTCGGATTAACGTTTGGCAAGCTTGCTTTAAAATTATTGAAGACTACCCAGTCATTGGCATTGGACCAGGACATGATGCTTTTAATAAAATTTATCCCCGCTATATGGACTCACGCTATCCTGCTCTAAGTGCCTATTCAATCTATTTAGAACATCTAGTAGAAATGGGCTACATTGGCTTGGGGTGCTTTATCTGGCTTTTGGTAGTCACTTTTAATCATGGCATAGGTCAATTAATTCGTTTACGCCAGAGCAAAAATAAACGAGGCATCTATCTGATTGCTGCGGTTGCTGCGATCGCTAGCCTGGCTTTTCATGGCTTTGTGGACACAGTTTGGTATCGTCCTCAAATTAATACGCTCTGGTGGTTGACCTTAGCCATTATTGCTAGCTTCTACGAAGACGTTAGTAGTTACACTAAATAGGGCTTACTGAAAAACTTGGATTTGATAAGATATCTGCTTAAAAGCTATTAGCTATTAGCTATTAGCCATTAGCTTTTAACTGTAGTTTAGACTAAGGAACAGTCTGGAAGAAAAAAACAAGAAAGAATGAAGGATGAATAGGGAGAAAATGAAAATAGCTTAAGAATTCAAACCCTCCCTATGATGAAATATGAC